>JAJNBE010000085.1 GCA_021155915.1 Solimicrobium sp.
TTATCCCCAAAAACCCCCGCCGATTTAGGTCAGCGGGGGTTTTTGCTTTTAGGCCCTACTAATACCTGTCCCCTGGCATCGGATTCCTGAGCCGCACGCGGTTATTCTCAAAAAAACCTCCAATAGGAACTGTTGGGGGCTTTTTTTAGAGGTAGATAAAAGAATACAGTGAATAGAGAACAGAACAATGACCGAGTGGGTTAAGTGTGCTTTTCTTATTGTTCACTGTTCAGTAAGGGTATTTGCTTTTAGGTCTTACTGAAAACTGTCTCCTGTCATCTGATAACTGAGCCGCAAATGGTTACTTCGGAAAATCCCTGGTGAATAATGTCAGCGGCAGTATTTGCATTCAGTCTTAATGATATCTGTCCCCTTTCATCTGATAACTGAGCCGCACGCTGTTATTAGAAAATCCAAGCTGACTAATGTCAGTGGGGGGCTTTTACAGAAGGTAGAATATCGAGATCAGAATACAGAAACGGTAAAATTACCGTCTCGGTAGTTCGACCTTATTTGCATTAGATTGCCGAACGGGAGCTTGGCCCTCCTTAATGCCCAGCCCTATGTTTAAGCACCCTGCTACTTTTGTATAAAGGAAAAACCACTGGTATAAAATTCGCTAACATGTTTTTGAGGAGGTACAAGTTATCTCCCCCATCATTCCAGAACGTTCGGTATGACTCTCATTGGAATGAGACTCGTACTGGACAACAAAATTGGTGGGTCACTCTAAGGTCAACGCAATTTACGCATTGTTATAAAATCTTGTAAATTAAAGTGAACCTTATTTCTGATTAAATCACTATATGCAGAGCCCGGCCGTCATTTGTTTTCATTTTCATGAGATTAAGGTTGCTAGATAACTCAAAAATAATTGCAGCAACTGTGATTCCTCTAATTTTTTTAAAAATAATATGATATGCTGCGGCTGCGAAAATTGAATTTTTCGGGCATTTTTAAAGTGTTAGTATGGAGCCCAAGCCAGCACTGCCTTTTCGATAGACCGAGCCCTTCCCCACAACTTGATGTGCAATCCGCCAACCGGTCAGGCCGTGTCGCGGAAGGTTAGATTAACCCGCTAATCCCGCGAAACGCGAAGAAAGGTGAGCAAAATGATGCAAGAGCCAATGCAGCAAATAAGCGCCAATTCCTATTTATTTGGGGGAAATGCCCCTTATGTGGAAGAACTCTATGAGTCCTATTTAGATAATCCTGGATCGGTACCCGACAATTGGCGTTCCTATTTTGATGCGATGCAAAATGTTCCTGCCGGCGATGGATCGGCCAGGCCTGATGTCGCTCACGCTCCTGTTATCACTTCTTTTGCAGAGCGCGCAAAGAGTGGACAAAAGCACATTGTATGTGGTGCTGAGGATGCGGAGATGGGACGGAAGCGTACGGCTGTCCAACAGATTATTGCTGCCTATCGTTTTCAAGGCATTCAGTGGGCTAACTTAGATCCGCTGCAGCGCCAGGAACGTCCAGTTATTACCGAGTTAGATCCGGAGTTTTACGGGCTGACCGATGCAGATATGGATGTGAAATTCGATATCAGCAATACCTATTTCGGTTCTGAAACATCATCATTGCGAGAGTTGCTGAATGTGTTGCGCGACACCTATTGCCGTTCAATTGGTGCTGAGTTTATGTATATCAGTAATTCCACAGAGAAGCGCTGGCTACAGGAAAAACTGGAGCCGATTCATTCTACCCCAGATTTTACCCCTGAAAAGAAGAAGCATATACTGGATCGCTTAACTGCAGCCGAAGGTTTAGAACGTTATTTACATACACGTTATGTTGGCCAAAAACGTTTTTCGCTAGAAGGTGGTGAAAGTTTTATTGCAGCCATGGACGAGATCATTCAACGTGCTGGTTCCTGTGGGGTACAAGAAATTGTGATCGGTATGGCGCATCGTGGTCGCCTCAATGTATTAGTCAATACACTAGGTAAGATGCCACAAGATTTATTTGCTGAATTCGAAGGTAAGCACGGCGATGATTTACCTGCGGGCGACGTTAAATACCACCAAGGTTTCTCTTCGGATATCTCCACATCCGGCGGTCCGGTCCATTTGTCACTAGCATTTAACCCCTCCCATCTTGAAATCGTTAATCCTGTTGTGGAAGGTTCGGTTCGTGCTCGAATAGAGCGTCGTGGTGAGAGTGGGAATAGTCAAGTGTTACCGATTTTAGTTCATGGTGATGCCGCCTTTGCAGGGCAGGGTGTCGTTATGGAAACCTTAAATTTGGCGCAAACCCGTGGGTATGGTACCGGTGGAACCGTACATGTCGTGATTAATAACCAAATTGGTTTTACCACGTCGGACCCACGTGACTCGCGCTCCACCTTGTACTGCTCTGACGTAGTAAAAATGATTGAAGCTCCGGTGTTGCACGTCAATGGGGACGATCCGGAAGCGGTGGTGTTGGCAACACAAATTGCCCTTGATTATCGCCAAGAATTTAAAAAGGATATTGTTCTGGACATTATCTGCTATCGCAAATTGGGTCATAACGAACAAGATACACCTGCGCTGACGCAGCCATTAATGTATAAAAAGATTGCACAGCATCCAGGTACACGGAAGTTGTATGCAGACAAATTGGTTGCCCAAGGCGTTATTTTAGCCACAGAAGCGGATGATATGGTTGCCGCATTCCGCGCTGCAATGGATGCTGGAAAACATACCGTTGATCCTGTGATTACCAATTTTAAGAATAAGTTCGCCGTTGACTGGATTCCTTTCCTAAACCGTAAGTGGACCGATGCCGCTGACACCGTAGTTCCTATGACAGAGTTAAAGCGGTTGGCCCAGCGTGTTACGAGCTTACCTGAAGGCTTTCAGCCCCATCCTTTAGTCCAAAAAGTGTTGGCAGATCGGGCCGCAATGGGTCGGGGTGAAATGAATCTTGATTGGGGCATGGGTGAACATTTAGCTTACGCTTCGTTGGTTGCCTCCGGTTATGCTGTACGTCTCACAGGACAGGATGCAGGGCGGGGTACCTTTGTCCATCGACATGCTGTTTTGCATGATCAAAACCGCGAACGGTGGGATTGTGGTACCTATGTTCCTCTTCAAAATGTTGCAGAAAATCAGGCCCCCTTTAGAGTAATTGATTCCGTATTATCTGAAGAGGCGGTGTTGGGATTCGAATACGGTTATTCTTCCGCTGAACCGAATACGCTTACTATCTGGGAGGCGCAATTCGGCGATTTTGCTAACGGCGCACAAGTCGTTATTGATCAATTTATTAGTTCCGGCGAAGTGAAGTGGGGGCGTGCATCAGGACTTACGATGATGCTGCCACACGGTTACGAAGGCCAGGGCCCAGAGCATTCTTCGGCGCGTCCGGAGCGCTTCTTGCAATTGTGCGCTGAGCATAATATGCAAGTAGTTCAGCCTACTACAGCAGCGCAAATATTCCATTTGCTGCGTCGTCAAATGATTCGGCCGTTTAGAAAACCTCTGATCATCTTGACACCAAAGTCATTGTTGCGTAATAAGGATGCTGGATCACCGTTAACCGAACTAGCGAAAGGAAGCTTTCAAACGGTAATTGGTGAATTGGATGAGAAAATTGATCCTAAAAAGGTAAAGCGAGTCATCGCTTGCTCAGGAAAAATTTATTATGACCTGGTTAATGCTCGCAAAGAAAGAGCGCAACCCGAGGTGGCTATTATTCGCGTAGAACAGTTATATCCGTTTCCACATAAAAGCTTTGCTGGCGAACTTAAAAAATTCCCTCATTTTCATGAATTAGTGTGGGCTCAAGATGAACCGCAAAACCAAGGCGCTTGGTTTCAAATTCAGCATAATATTTTTGAATCTTTAGAAGATGGCCAAAAACTGGGTTATGCAGGACGCCCAGCGAGTGCATCTCCTGCTGTGGGTTATTATGATAAGCATTATGCGCAATTAAAGACTTTGATTGATAGCGCTTTTTCAAGACTTAAGGGGTTTGTGTTAACTAAATAGGGATATTTTTTCTTAGGCGAGGCATAAATACTAATTAAAATTTTAACTAAAGATAAATTTTATTAGAATTTAACCGCCCTATAGTCATTCCTTCGCTGCCCGAGGCCGTTGTCACACAGGGCCCTTGTCGGCATTATTATGATTTTTACTGATGGAAAAATGACAGAATAGTCACCCACAGATCTAACTTATTTGCAGAAATTACGGAGAAATACATGGCAATCATCGAAGTTAAAGTTCCACAATTATCAGAATCAGTTGCTGAAGCCACTCTTTTACAGTGGCATAAAGAGATCGGTAAATCCGTTACCCGAGATGAGAATTTAATTGATATAGAAACTGATAAAGTTGTGTTGGAATTACCGTCGCCGAATGCAGGTGTAATTACTCAAATTATGAAACCAAATGGTAGTACGGTTGTTGCGGGTGAAATTATTGCGCTCATTGATACCGAAGCGACAGCTTCCGGAGGTGCATCGGTTCACTCTACACCGGTCGCTACACCCATTCCTGTTGTTCCAAGTGTGTCAAAAGCCGATGTGGCTATGCCTGCTGCCGCTAAAATTTTGGCGGAAAATAATTTGACTACGGCGCAAGTCGCAGGAAGCGGTAAAGATGGCCGAGTAACTAAGGGGGACGCGCTTGCTGCCATTGTCAAACCGGCTGCCATTGTTCCTTTACCCGTTACTACAGCTAAACCAGCATTGGCGCAAGTTGCGGCTCCTACTGTCTCTAATTCAGGCGATCGTTTGGAAGAACGGGTGCCGATGAGCCGGCTACGTGCCCGTATTGCGGAACGTTTGGTTCAATCACAATCGACGAACGCAATTTTAACGACATTTAACGAAGTTAATATGCAACCCGTGCTTGATTTACGTAATAAATACAAAGACAAATTTGAAAAAGAACATGGCGTAAAACTAGGCTTTATGTCTTTCTTCGTGAAGGCAGCCGTTGCCGCGTTAAAGAAATACCCTATTATTAACGCCTCGGTTGATGGCAATGATATTGTTTATCATGGTTACTTTGATATTGGTATTGCAGTAGGTTCACCGCGCGGATTAGTCGTTCCAATTTTGCGTAATGCCGATCAAATGTCGATCGCGGATATTGAAAAGAAAATTGGTGAATTTGGTAGTAAGGCCAAAGAAGGTAAACTAACTTTGGATGACTTAACCGGGGGAACCTTCTCAATCTCGAACGGCGGTACGTTCGGTTCTATGTTGTCCACGCCAATTATTAATCCACCACAATCAGCAATTTTGGGTGTGCATGCCACTAAAGATCGTGCGGTAGTTGAAAACGGCCAGATCGTGATCCGTCCAATGAATTACCTGGCGATGTCGTATGACCACCGCATTATCGATGGGCGTGAAGCAGTACTGGGATTGGTTGTGATGAAGGAGGCATTAGAAGATCCCGCCCGGTTGTTATTGGATTTGTGATTTTTACGCTTAATTTTTTTTAGGACTTACGATGGAATTATTCCGTATAAAAAACGATATCCCTTTCATGCGCCATGCGTTGATTTTCAATATCATCTCGGCGCTTACTTTTGTCGCTGCTGTGTTTTTCTTGCTACATCGCGGATTGAATTTGTCGATTGAATTTACGGGCGGCACGGTGATGGAAGTGAGCTACACTCAAGCGGCCAATGTAGAAAAAGTGAAACAAACACTAGGAGAATTAGGTTTTCATGATACTAGCGTTTCTATTTTTGGGCGTGCGCAAGACGTGATGATACGCTTGCCGGTACCTAAAGCCGGGATAACAGCGGCACAGCAAACTGACATGGTTTTAGCTGCATTGCAAAAACATGATCCCGGAGTTGTTAAGCAAAAGGTAGAAATTGTCGGACCCCAAGTAGGAGAAGAATTGTGGACTAATGGCTTGTCAGCATTGGCCATGGTCATTGTCGGCGTAACGATCTACTTAGCACTGCGCTTTGAATGGAAATATGCTGTTTCTGCCATTATCGCCAATTTGCATGACGTAGTAATTATTCTGGGCTTTTTCGCGTTCTTCCAGTGGGAATTTAGCTTATCGGTGTTAGCCGCAGTCTTGGCAGTATTAGGTTATTCGGTGAATGAATCCGTGGTTATTTTTGACAGAATTCGCGAAAACTTTCGTAAGCAACGAAAATCATCTGTCACTGAAGTCATAAACAATGCCATTACCAGCACTATTTCGCGGACCGTAATTACACATGGTTGTACTCAAATGATGGTGTTGTCGATGTACTTCTTTGGTGGTGCTACGTTACACGGATTTTCAATGGCATTAACCATCGGTATTTGTTTTGGAATCTATTCGTCCGTTTTTGTCGCTGCCGCGATTGCGATGTGGTTGGGTGTAAAGCGTGAGGATTTGATTAAGCCGGTGAAGTTAAAAGATGAAACGGACGGGGCAGTGGTTTAATTGTATGCATAAACGCGTACGCATAAACGTTACTAAAATTCTTCAATAGAGCAAGTCAACCACGTGCATTCCAGCTTTAACATTTATTCTCGCCAAGGCTGGAATCCGTTACTGCAAACCCGTGCCGATAGCCCGTATTCATTTTTTGTGAAGTCACACCCCTCAATCACGTCTTAATGGTGTCGCCAGAATGGTCTGTTGAGCCTCGAGGCTACTCCAATGTACCGTATCGTTGACTTGCAAGAGTATGGTGAGTAAATGCTATTACCTAATAGAAACAGCCTCAAGTTGTTAGCTTATTATACAGTTGTCGTTGTTCAAGGCTCTAACATACTTATTAACACCATCGCTATTTCCACTATTCAATATTTTATATTGCTCGTCAGTTGATTTTAAAACCTGCTCTACAGTTATCTTACCTTGGAAAATAGCATCAGTCCCATGAGGATGCCGCAAGACGTCATAACCTGCGGGTGTGCAAGTCAAAAGCTGCTCAATGGTTAGTTTTTTGCTTAAAAGAAGAGGCTGAACTCTTTCTTCCGTTAAGACACGAAAAAACTTAAAATAATGTGGAAGATTAACTAACTGTTCTAAAGTCAGGTCATTATTTTCCAGACATTTTTGAATTATTTCGTCCTTTATGACATAAGAAAAATAATAAAAATCTAATTTGATGAGCTGTTGTATGGTTATTTTTCTATTATTAAGACCTTCTTGAATTTTTTCATTTTCTAAAATTTCTTGAAAGTACCATTGATCACCTGTCTTTAGATCGAGGTACCATCCTAAACTCATCTGGCCATTATCGAGGTATTTTTGAACTTTATCTAAGAAATAATAGATCAAGTTCCACAGATCAGATTGTTCTATCGTTAGGCTACCATCAATAAAGTACTTTATGAATCTATTCTTAATTTTAAAACTATTCAAAACCCATTCCTTCTCTGGCCATTTTTGTATTAATTCCTTGTAAATTTGGAGCGCACTAGGCATTTTCTCTTGCATTTCATTTTTGGCTTGTTCAATCGTAAATTCACCGTTTTTTATTTTCTGTATAGTATTAGGTCCACAATTCAAACCTAACTGATTCTGTAGGTAGTCGTAATTGTTCGCTTAAAGATTGTCCCTCAGTGTTAAGCTTAAATTGCCAAGATTTATCATATATTTCGAATTGTGGATTACACGTTAGGGCTAAACTGCGTTGGTCATTAATGGATAATAGTTGATGATGAGACGGATGTATTTCAATTGGAAGGTGGTTAAAGCTAGTAATGTTATTAGTTTTTTGCTTGTAAAGATCAATGCCCTTTGCCAAAAGAATATTAAGATCCGTCACCGGTAAATCATTTCTATCGAACTGGCTCATGATTAACACAGCGATAGCTTCTTGTAAGTCGTCAGAATTGCTATTAGCCGTAGGATCAGAAAAATGAACAACCATTGCATTTAAAACGTTTACCAGACTTCCCTGTTTATCTTCGGATAAGTGTGCTGCTTCGTATATTTTCTCCATGCCATAATTAGCAATCTGGTGCCCCTTATTTTCGATTTGCTCGATAGGCTGGGAAAAATTGTTCGGATTAGAGAAATGGGTATTGATGGTTTGCATCGTTTGCTTTCTAATTAATGTCGCTTCAGTCTACGTCGTGAAACTTCTTACATAAATGCGCAGGATAAGAGACGTTGTTCTATTAGCGAATAAACAAAGAATTACCGCTATTAAATCAAAAACGACACTCTTTAAGATCACGTTTTTATTTAATTATGCCTTTGAATGGCAAAATAAAGGTAATTCGAAATGCTTTCGCCAGCAGAAGAATCTTATAAGGAGGAGGATTAAGAAGATATTGTGGATAACCACAATTGAGTAGATTATTTTTCTGTCCAACAATGTGCGCGTAATATTGAAAATTGGTTCTAAATCGATAAGAGTAATTATTAGCAATAACGATAAAAGGTAATTTAACTTTTTATTAATAAAATTTGAACGGGGACGGAATGGCAAGTTTTAAGCTGAACTCACACTAACGTCGCCCTCCCTCATAGAATTTAATTATTCATTATTTCTTAGAGTGTGATTCCATAAGGATGGTTTTTTTGCTGATGCCTTCTTCCTTAAAACCTTCAACCTGAATCGCCAATTTAATGACAGGATCAAATGGTGGTGAGTAATAATTTATGCCAAAATCAGTGCGTTTAAATTCTGCAGAAGCATCAGCCCCACAGACTTCCCGTTTTAACATTGGATGCATAATACATTTGAATTTGTTAATGGTGAGCATTACGGGTTTGGTTATACCTAATAAAGTTAATTCCCCCATGACGGCAACGGGCTTATCATCTTCAAAACGAAATTTGTCGGCTTTATATGTTGCAGTAGGAAACTTATCTGTGTCTAAAAAATTTCTTGCTTTGATATGTTCATTTAATAGCGGCAAACCAACGTCAACTGATCTTGTATCAATAACAAGGTCGAGGCTGCCAGTTTTGGCGGTTTTGTCGAGCGTTACTGTACCCTTGGTTTTCGTGAATTTCCCGCGCCAAACGGAAATGCCCATGTGGTCAGTCTCAAAACTGGGAAATGTATGACTAGGATCAATCGTGTAAGTTTGCGCAATTACCGGAGGTACTGAAGCAACTAGCAACACTGCAAGAAGACCTGATAATTTCATGTGACTATTCCTATGAGTGAAATATATTGATAAGTAAGATATGGCTTTATCTTCTGTACTATCTTTGAGTTTACTGCTGCAGAACTATATGAAACTGGATGACAACTTCATTGGCAACCATGCTGGTATCAGCCCAATCACCTTCGCCTACACCAAAATCTAGCCGCTTGATCGGTAACGAACCATCAAAAATGGTGGAGGTATCTTTTTTTGTGATGGTGACAGGGACATTTACCTCCATGGTTTTCCCTTTAATGGAGAGCTTGCCCAGGGCTTTCAATTTTCCATTTATATCCGATTTCATGCTGGTAGAAATGAATGTCGCTTTAGGAAATTGCGTAGCGTTGAACCATTCTTTTTTCAACACTTCTTTATTGTATTCCGGGTCACCTAAATCAAAACTACTAATATCAATGGCGATATTAGTTTTGGTAGCTTCAGGTTTGCTGGGATTGTAGACGATAATGGTATTTACTTTGTTAAATTTAGCAGTTATCGGTACATTCATCTGTTTAGCGGTAATGACAACGGTGCTCATCTTGGCATTAGAGTTGAGTGCGGCGTATGTTAGGTTCAATACAGCTAAGGCGCCTATCAGTAAGAACAACGCAGACCTTTTGTTTTTACGGACGGTTCTCACAGAATCCTCATGTAATCGGTTAAAGTTAATTAAGGAACTATTCGGCTGATTATTCCATCGCGGTCCACAAACTGATGTTTTAATGCAGCTAAAACATGCAAGCCGAAACTAATAAGTAAAGCCATATTCAATACGTAATGCAGTTCCTTCAATAGCGGTTTTAATTCGGGATTAGGGTTAATAATTATTGGCATGGGAAAAATTCCCAGATAGACGATGGGAATACCCGAAGCCAAACTAAATAAGTAACCAGAGAGGGGTATCCCAAAAATCAGCAAATATAAAAAGACATGAAGGCCAGACGCTGCTTTTTTTTGCCATACAGGCAGGGTGAGTGGGAACTCCGGTGGAGTATGTGTGAGGCGCCATAACAAACGCAGGCAAGTTAAACCAAATATGGAAATGCCGATCCATTTATGCCAGGAGTAATACCGTAATTTATTTGGCGTTATTCCTGGTATGTCCACCATTATTGAGCCAAAGATAAAAGTAGTGATGATAAGTAACGCAATTAGCCAGTGAAAAAACATGGCAGTTCTTGTGTATTTTTTCATTTTTTAAATATCGGTTTTATAATCAGACATTAAATCCTGCGCGCTAATTCAGCAGCTATTCCAATATAATTTTCCGGCGTCATTTCAAGCAATAATTTCTTTGCTGAATCAGGAATAGCTAACCCTACAATAAATTCACGCAAAGCTTCTTTAGAAATGCCTTTGCCTCGCGTTAATTCCTTTAATTGCTCATAAGGATTTTCAATGCCGTAGCGGCGCATCACAGTCTGTACCGGTTCGGCTAACACTTCCCAGGTTGCCTCTAAATCTTCAGCCAGACGAGCGTGATTTACTTCTAATTTATCCAACCCACATGAGCAACTGTCATAAGCCAATAACGTATAGCCAAGCGCCACACCCATATTACGCAGTACAGTGGAATCCGTTAAGTCCCTCTGCCAGCGGGAAATGGGTAATTTCTCCGATAGATGCTTAAGCAAGGCATTCGCCAAGCCAAGATTACCCTCGGAATTTTCAAAATCGATGGGATTAACTTTGTGGGGCATTGTGGAAGACCCGATTTCGCCTATTTTGGTGCGCTGTTTAAAATAGCCGATGGAAATGTAACCCCATATATCACGATTCAAATCAAGCAAAATAGTATTGGCGCGCGCGAAAGCGTCGAACATTTCCGCCATGTAATCGTGTGGCTCAATTTGAGTGGTGTAGGGATTATGATGTAAACCTAAACGCTGTTCGATGACGTTCTTGGAAAACGCTTCCCAATCCAACTCAGGATAAGCGGATAAATGTGCGTTGTAATTTCCAACAGCACCATTCATTTTTCCAAGTATCTGAACTCCGACAATTCGTTTCTTTGCACGCTGTAATCGTGCCACTACATTGCCGAATTCCTTACCTAATGTAGTCGGGCTAGCGGGTTGACCATGCGTACGTGAGAGCATCGGTAAATCGGCATTATGATGCGCTATCTCAGTTAATTTGCTGATCAATTTATCTAAAGCCGGCAACATTACTTGATTGCGAGCCGCCAATAACATCATGCCGTGTGAGGTGTTATTGATATCTTCTGACGTGCAGGAAAAATGAATAAACTCGGTAGCTGCAAGTAATTCGGGAACATCTTTAACCTGTTCTTTAATCCAATACTCAACTGCCTTGACATCATGATTAGTCACCGCTTCAATTTCTTTAATCCGCGCGGCTTGAATTTCTCCAAACTCACTAACAATTTTTGTTAAGAAATTAGTCGCGGTAATCGAAAATGGCTTAATTTCAGCTAAACCAGCATTGGATAATGCTTGTAACCAAGCAATTTCCACTTTAACGCGGTGATGCATAAAACCAGTCTCAGACAAAAGTGAGCGTAATGAATTGACTTTATTGGCATAACGGCCATCAAGAGGAGAAAGGGCTGATAGAGTGGTAAGTGACATGGTGTATGTAGAAAGGAGATAGAAGACCTATAAAAATGAGCTGACTATTTAATCGATTGCGCCAGAATTCATCAAATTTTTTGCAATATCTATGCAAAAGCGTGGACGCGATTCTAGCATTTTTCCGGCTTTCCACCTGCAATTAGCATTTGCATAAACCGGTTCATTGTGGACAATTGTCCACAGGCGATAATTTCCCCTAGGTCTTGGTGATGCTATAATCTTACCTCACTAAAAATTAAAGAAAATATGAAATTAATTGGCTCCACTGCAAGCCCTTTTGTGCGTAAAGTCCGAATTTTCTTAGCGGAAAAAAAACTTGAATGTGATTTAATTCTGGAAGATGTGTGGTCACCTGATACCATAATTCAAGATTTAAATCCTCTTGGTAAAGTCCCTTGTTTGGTTATGGAAGATAACAGTTGCGTGTTTGATTCGCACGTTATTGTAGAGTATCTCGATACACTTACTCCTGTAAGCAAATTAATTCCTAGTCATGGCCGGGAACGTGCAGCTGTTAAATGCTGGGAAGCTTTAGCGGACGGCATTTTGGATGCGGCAATTTTAGTACGGTTAGAATTAACCAAACGTCCGCCAGAATTGCAGAGCAAGGATTGGATCTCGCGTCAGATGAATAAAGTTCATTTAGGGTTAAGATCAATGTCAACCGGCTTAAGTGAGTCAGCTTTTTGTAATGGAACGCATTATTCGTTGGCAGATGTTTGTGTGGGTTGTGTTCTGGGTTGGTTAAGTTTTCGTTTTCCTGAGCTGAACTGGCAAACAGATTATCCGAATTTAGCGAAACTGTTCGAAAAATTATCAGAACGGTCGACGTTTAAGGAGACGGTTCCCCATTAAATTTTTTCCAATAAAAAAGGACGCTTAGCGTCCTTTTTTATTGGAAAGATTAACTGCTGCTTATTTGGGATTGCAAGTAATTTTCTATTCCTATCTGTCCAATTAATGTAAGTTGTGTTTCCAACCAGTCCATATGTTCTTCTGTGTCCTTAAGTATTTCTCCAAATAACTCACGAGACACATAATCACCCAGCGATTCGCAAATGGCAATGCCCTCTTTGACGGTTTCTTGTGAGGCTGTTTCGAGTTTCAAATCACATTGCAACATTTCTGAAGTATGTTCGCCGATCATTAGTTTGTGAAGTGCTTGCAAATTAGGTAAGCCGTCAAGCATCAAAATGCGATCAATTAATTTATCAGCATGTTTCATTTCACCAATAGATTCTTCATATTCTTTCTTCGCTATTTTGTCCAGGCCCCAGTTTTTATACATTCTTGAATGCAGGTAATATTGATTGATTGCACTCAATTCATTAGTGAGCTGTGCATTCAATAATTTAATAACTTGTGCATTACCTTTCATAGCGGCTCCATATCGATTTTAAAAATCCGAATGATAGTTCATAAGAATACAAAACAGTTGTTTTATTTTCGAAGAATTTTGAAAGGTTAGGCGAGCACCTACAATTAAGTAGCGAATCGGTGAAAGTGCACTAACTGATACGATTTTTTGTGTTCCTCATGAGGGCTGTTACATTCACGAAGGATCTTTTTTGTACATGATTTACATTTGCCGCAGCAAGTTCCGATACTCAAATTTTCGCGCAATGCTTGCATATTATCTGAGCCATTCTTAATGGCAGACCTTATGGCTCCTTCGGAAATGTTATGGCACACACAAACGATCATTTTTATCTCACTAATTGAACGCTACTCAACAATTTAATGTAACGCTTCCCTGATCAGTACTTTGAATTCGGCTGATCAATGAAAGACAATCCAATAAGAATTGCATAATACGCCATACAAATGTAAATGATAATAATTCTTGTTTAGATTATTGTCTAATTCTATTGTGATTGCAAGGTTTTTTTGAGCCGTGAAGGAGGAGTTCTTAGATGACGGTGTATAAATAGAAGCTCAGTATTTCGATGTGATAGCGTTGAAAGAGCCGCTGTTACTGATTTAAGCATTAAGCAACGGACTTTAAATTGCATAATAAAAACCCGGCTGTTTTATGAATTTGTTGACAATGAAATTGTTCAATGACCAAAATTACCAATAACTCCTCCCCCCAAACAAACATCACCTTGATATAAGACAGCGTGTTGCCCCGGAGTCACTGCCCATTGCGGATTAGTAAACGCTAATTGAAACTGATTTTCATTGGAAACGTCCAGTTGCGCAGCGACGTCGGTTTGACGATAACGTGTTTTCGCCATTAAACAATTGAGGTCCGGAGCCGTTCCCGCAATCCAACTCGCCTGATCGGCTATTAGGGTATGTGAAAGCAGCCAAGGATGCCCGTGCCCCTGCGCGACATAAAGCGTATTGTTAATCATGTCTTTTCGCGCAACATACCAGGCGTCACTGCATCCATCGGCATTTTGTAGGTTTTTAATGCCGCCGATACCGATGCCTTTGCGTTGACCAATTGTATAAAAACTCAGACCTATATGTTGACCCACTAGTTTGCCTTCGGGGGTTTTTATCGGGCCCGGTTGTCTAGCCAGATAACGATTTAAAAATTCACGAAATGGACGCTCACCAATAAAGCAAATGCCAGTAGAATCCTTCTTGTTGGCGTTTGGCAGTTTTAATTGTTGGGCAATTTTGCGCACATCAAGTTTATGAATTTCGCCTAGTGGAAATAAAGTTTTGGACAATTGTGCTTGATTTAACCGATGCAAAAAATAACTTTGATCCTTGCTTGAGTCGACTGCTTTTAATAACTCAAACTTATTATTTGCTTTGCGCACTCTCGCATAGTGTCCGGTAGCAATATAGTCGGCTCCAATCCGCACCGCGTGATCTAAAAATGCCTTGAACTTGATTTCGGCATTGCACATTACATCGGGATTAGGTGTTCGGCCAGCCTGATATTCACGTAAAAAATCAGAAAAAACGCGTTCCTTATACTCTGCTGAGAAATTTACGGCTTCGATGTCTAAACCTATCACATCGGCTACGCTGACAGCATCTATCCAATCCTCGCGACTGGAGCAATATCCGTCGCTGTCGTCATCTTCCCAATTTTTCATAAATACGCCGACTACCTCGTACCCTTGTTTTTTGAGTAAATGTGCAGAAACAGAGGAGTCAACTCCGCCTGACATCCCGATCACTACGCGTTTTTTTGCCATTGCTTCGTTACTTTGTTAAGGATTTTACTAATTAGTGTATTGGCTGCTTTAAGTTCAGAAATATCAGTGACGTCAGATTCAGACAGAGCAAGGGTTTCTGTCACATTATTTTCGGTGTGGATAAAAGATAGAGGTGCATATGCACCAGCTAAATAATCGTCGACACATTTCATAATTAATTCACTGCGGTGGCTTTTCTTAGTAGCGATAAGTTCGTCGTAACTCATCCACATAGTGCGCACAATACCGACGTCTAGGGAGTGCTGGTAATTGTCACCTAGTTCACCTGCGAAGGCAAAACGTAAATAAGATACGGGAAGACCATGTCGTTTTGATACATAGCGCGACAAGTAAATACCAACTAAATGGGATGGAATAAATTCATGTGCAGTCTCTTCTTTGGTCTCTCGGATGACGGCGTCAATAAGAGATTCTCCCGGGTCCAAATGACCGGCTGGTTGGTTGATACGTCGACCTTCAGAGGTATCTTCCTCAATCATAAAAAAGAGACCATTGCGTTCTATAATTGCCGCAACAGTTACAGCGGGTTTCCAGATTTCAGACATCATCTTTCTCCGTGGATAGATAGAAACCAATAAATGGCATTATTCTAGCGGTTCTTGATGAGTTATAGCTCACTCAAAAGTGCACTTATGTTTATTTTGCATTAATCTTTCGCCTTAAAAGATGTATTTAGCTGCGGAAATCTATATAGTGCTGAGTCGGATGACTATATCTTTGCGTATTTCGGGCGATCATGAACGTAGGGTGGGTTGCACTACAGGGATAATCGTGGCAGTCCAACATTTTTATCGCCATTCCTGAATTAATCAAAATGATGAGAGCAAACGGATGAAAATTGGTGTACCTACCGAAAGCAGACCTGGCGAAACGCGCGTCGCCGCAACTCCGGAAACAATCAAAAAGTATCGTGCAGCAAATCATGAGGTGCTTGTACAGGCGGGCGCTGGTCTTGCTTCCAGCATTAGCGACGAAGCTTATACTGCAGCGGGAGCAAAGATCGTAAATGCATCAGATGCGTTTGGCTGTGAGCTTGTAATCAAAGTCCGAGCTCCAAATGCGACCGAACGTACTTTAATGAAACCTGGAAATGTATTAGTGGGCATGTTAAATCCATTTGATTCCCAAAACACTGCCGCTATGGCAACTTGCGGTATTAAAGCCTTTGCCCTGGAGGCAGTGCCGCGAATTACTCGAGCACAATCCATGGACGTACTTTCTTCCCAAGCTAATATTGCGGGATACAAAGCAGTCTTGCTCGCTGCCAATTCCTATGGCCGTTTTATGCCTATGTTGATGACTGCGGCTGGTACAGTGAAAGCCGCCCGCGTTTTGATTATGGGGGTGGGCGTAGCAGGCTTGCAGGCCATTGCAACAGCTAAACGGTTAGGTGCGGTGGTTGAAGCGTCAGATGTGCGGCCGCCTGTAAAAGAACAAGTAGAATCGCTGGGTGCTAAATTTATTGACGTGCCACTTTTAACCGCAGAAGAAAAAGATATCGCGCAGGGCTCCGGCGGCTATGCTCGATCAATGCCAGCTGATTGGATGCGTCGCCAGTCTCAACTAGTGCACGAACGAGCTAAGTTAGCTGACATCATTATTACTACTGCATTAATCCCAGGTCGGAAAGCACCTGAGTTAATTACTGAGGAAACGGTCAAAGCAATGAAGCCAGGTTCGGTAATTGTGGACATGGCTGTCGAACAAGGTGGCAATTGCTCTCTCTCCGAATATGGCAAGACAGTGATTCGGTACGGTGTGCATATTATTGGTGAGGCCAATCTCGCGACATTAGTTCCGGCTGATGCATCGGCTTTATATGCGCGAAATGTGTTTGAATTTTTAAAACTTATACTAAATCAAGAGGCGACTCTTGTGATTGATCGCGACGACGAAATAATTGCTGCTACGCTATTGTGTGCGGAAGGTGAAGTATTAAATATTAGGTAGAGCTAGCCCAGTGCTGTTGTGTTAGCTTTGCGTTCCCGTTGTTCAATCTTGGTTAGATTTGTACCGATGTGCTTGTCGGGACAGTATTCACCAAGTTGTAACAGGTTTGATGCGTCTAGAAAAAAGCTGAGATTTTTTTAATTTTGTATTTATCGCCATTAACGAGGTCAAAATGGAAGTTAGTCATACTCTTACTAATTTGGTTATTTTCGTACTGGCAATATATGTCGGCTATCACGTTGTGTGGACCGTTACGCCGGCATTGCATACACCGCTCATGGCAGTAACGAATGCTATTTCCGCGATCGTTATTGTTGGAGCGATGCTAGCGGCTGGATTAACGGAAGGTTTGCTGGCGCAAACGATGGGTACGATGGCAGTCACATTAGCCGCAGTAAATGTATTTGGCGGTTTCCTAGTTACGCAGCGAATGCTAGAAATGTTTAAAAGGAAAGAGCCTAAACAAATAAGTGTGATTAGGGAGCAGAAATAATGCCTATCAATTTAGTCGTGATGTTGTACCTGATCGCTTCTGTGTGCTTTATTCAAGCGCTTAAAGGCCTGTCTCACCCTTCGTCTGCCAGACGCGGGAACATATTTGGCATGAGTGGAATGCTCATTGCAACAGTGACAACAGTAGCCATGATGATTGAGCTGAAAGCGCATCTGGAAAATACCGGCACCGGTTTGGTACTTGTTATCAGCGGCTTAATAGTTGGCGGCGTG
The DNA here is from genome assembly GCA_021155915.1 of Solimicrobium sp. GTDB lineage: Bacteria > Pseudomonadota > Gammaproteobacteria > Burkholderiales > Burkholderiaceae_D > Solimicrobium. Next base: position 17,520 of record JAJNBE010000085.1, read on the forward strand.
ATCGGGACTGTATTGGCTAAGCGTGTACAAATGACCAGAATGCCGGAACTGGTTGCGGCTATGCACTCGTTAATCGGCTTAGCTGCAGTCTGTATCGCGATTGCAGTTGTCTCAGAACCTTGGGCTTTTAATTTGGCTGAAAAGGGCGGGGTAGTTCCTTTCGGAAACCGAATTGAATTATTCATTGGTACTTTTGTCGGTGCGATTACATTTTCAGGGTCCATCATTGCTTTTGGTAAATTATCGGGCAAATATAAATTTCGATTATTTCAGGGCGCACCGGTTATTTTTTTTGGCCAGCATAGCGTAAATTTATTATTGGCATTAGCAATGATTGGTCTTGGTATCGTATTTTGCTTAACCCAAAGTTGGGCTTCTTTTTCATTGATGACCGCCGTTGCATTTGTGCTTGGCGTATTAATCATTATTCCTATCGGGGGCGCAGATATGCCCGTAGTAGTGTCTATGTTGAATAGCTATTCGGGGTGGGCTGCCGCCGGAATTGGTTTTTCACTCAACAATTCTATGTTAATCATTGCAGGTTCTTTGGTAGGTTCCTCGGGCGCAATTCTGTCATACATTATGTGTAAAGCGATGAATCGTTCTTTTTTTAATGT
>JAJNBE010000010.1 GCA_021155915.1 Solimicrobium sp.
CAATTGAACATCAAAGAACCGTTCGATTTATTAGTCGTCGGTGGTGGCCCAGCTGGCGCTGCCGCTGCCATTTATTCAGCGCGCAAAGGAATTCGTACCGGCGTCGTTGCCGATCGGTTTGGCGGACAAGTTTTGGATACAATGTCCATTGAAAATTTTATTTCCGTTACCGAAACGGAAGGTCCCAAGTTTGCCGCGGCCATCGAGCAGCATGTAAAAAACTATGATGTTGACATCATTAATCTTCAGCGCGCAGAGAAGCTAATTGCACTTGGGGAAGACAATTCCCTGGTTCAAATTCAGTTAGCCAGTGGCGCGACGTTAAAAGCCAAAACTGTTGTGCTGGCTACCGGCGCACGTTGGCGCGAGATTAATGTGCCCGGCGAACAGGAGTATCGTAATCGCGGGGTCGCGTATTGCCCACACTGCGACGGGCCATTATTCAAAGGAAAACGAGTCGCAGTTATTGGCGGGGGCAACTCAGGTGTAGAAGCAGCAATCGACTTAGCAGGGATTGTGAATCACGTTACGCTATTAGAATTCGGTGCCAATCTACGTGCTGACGAAATTCTGCTACGGAAGTTGCGTTCCCTAAAAAACGTCACTATTTATACCAGCGCACAAACTACCGAGGTAAGAGGTGACGGTACCAAAGTGAATGGTCTGGATTTTAGGGACCTTAATTCTGGGGACATAAAACAGGTCGAATTAGATGGGGTTTTTGTGCAAATTGGATTAGTACCTAATACCGAATGGTTGCAAGGGTCTTTAGACTTATCACGGCATGGTGAAATTGTTGTCGACGCGAGCGGACAAACTTCCCTACCAGGTGTATTTGCTGCTGGCGACGTAACGACAGTACCGTTTAAACAAATTGTGATTGCAGTTGGGGAAGGTGCGAAGGCGGCGTTATCTGCTTTTGATTACTTGATTCGTCATTAAGCACTTTTCCTTTATAGAAAGACTCGCTAGTAGGTCAGTGCAGATGTAAGAACTATTCTGGATTGTTTTTGCGTTCCAGCGGCGATGGAACAGTCGAATAGTCTTCCATTGGCGCAGGCTACCCCGTTGCAAACCAATTGACTGGTTCGCTTCTACGCGATTGCCTTTCAAAAATAAACTAAAGAGGCTGCTGCGTAAGAAACTGTATCTGTGCCAGCACCTCCATCCAAAACATCAGCACCAGCGTGGGATTAAGGTGAGATTCTCGACGCCACCGGGTTCCAATTTCTTTACGAGAAGCGGCACGAAACCTAAGGTTTTTGCTTTAAAGACCCGCTAAGCATCTTACCGACCTCTGTTGAAATAGACGGAATGCAATCGACACGGTCACGTTTTTCTTTGAATAAGGAGACAATCGCCATAACGTTGTTTTTGTGCCGCCCTTTCCCTTATTTGAAAGAAGCTTTGGTACCCTTGCTCCTACTATCGATTTTTGCAAGCAATAAAAAAATTAAAAGCCGACGTTTGAAGATTACTTAGTTCGGCAGAGCATTAACTTTTAAACTGGATCTAGAAATGGCAAACCCAAAAACTTCGGTCCTTCAGCAGGCGACGGTGGCCTGTTATCGTGCACTTTATGTGGCAGGAATTTTTAGTTTCTTTATTAATATTTTAATGCTGGTAATACCCTTGCATATGCTGCAGGTATACGACCGGGTATTACCAAGCCGAAGCGTTGATACCTTAATTTATCTTACTGTTATTGCAGTCATTGCATTATTGGTATTAGCTTTTTTGGATATGGCGCGATCGCGAATATTAGGTAACTGCAGCACTTGGTTTGATCACATCATGAGCCCTGCCGCATTCGCTAAAAGTCCGGATGAAATTTTGAAAGGAAGAAGTTACGGTGCACAAGCATTACGAGATATTGCAACGGTAAAACAATTCATTAGTGGGGCTGGAATGGTCGCCTTGTTCGATACACCGTGGGCTCCCATTTATCTCATTGCCATTTTTTTACTGCACCCGATGTTAGGTTTAATCGCTTTAGGGGGGGCCATACTGCTATTTTCGTTAGCAATTCTGAATGAGGTTGCGACCCGCGAGCCATTAAAAAGCGCCACCACAGTAAGCATCGCCAGCCAACGGTTTGTTGAATTAAGTTTGCGCAATGCAGAGGCAATTCAGTCAATGGGGATGATCTCCTATATCGTCAAACATTGGGTTAAAAAAAATGCACCGGCTTTAGAGTTTCATACAATGGTAAGTAACCGCGCCAGCATAATTTTGTCTTTATCCAAATTTTTACGATTAAGCCTGCAAGTTTTGATTTTGGCGGCAGGGGCTTTGTTAGTTACTCAAGATATTTTAACGTCAGGCGCGATGATCGCTTCTTCTATATTACTGGCGCGCGCTCTTGCGCCCGTTGAACAATCCATTGGAATCTGGAAACAATTTCAAGCTACCCGAGAAGCGTTTAAGCGTTTGAAACAGCATTTCTCAGAAGAAGTCCCGCGAATGTCCGGTATTACTTTACCCCGGCCCCGCGGAGCACTGACTTTGGAAGACGTCAGCTTTTATTTACCTCAAGTCGAAAAACCGGTTATTAACCATGTGTCCTTCAAGATCGAACCCGGGAAATTGATTGCATTGATTGGGCCCTCAGGCGCTGGCAAAACGACCTTAGCGCGTTTAATTGTTGGTGCCATAAAATGTTCGACCGGCCACGTTCGCCTCGACGGCGCCGAGGTTTATAACTGGGATCGTGAGGATTTCGGTCAATACATCGGTTATTTGCCACAAGATGTCGAGTTATTTCCGGGTACCGTGACAGAAAACATTGCGCGCATGAACCACGTTAATGATGAAGCGGTACTAGCCGCGGCGCAACTTGCTGGCATTCATGAAATAATTTTGCGCTTAAGGCAAGGTTACAACACGCCGATCGAAGATGAAAATTTTTCTTTCCTTTCGGGCGGTCAACGTCAACGTATTGCCTTAGCCCGTGCCCTCTATAATGAACCGTCGTTAATTGTTCTAGATGAACCTAATGCTAATTTAGACCGGGAAGGAGAAGAAGCATTATTGCTGTCCCTGCTGAAAATGCGAGAAAAAGGGGCAACGCAAATTATTATTTCTCATCGCTCTTCCTTAATCAAACACGTTGATCAAATCATTTTAATGAAGGAAGGGAAAATTCAATTAATGGGTGAGCGTGATTTTGTGCTGAGTACTTTGGAAAAGTTAGCGCAAAGCCGAGCGCAGTCATCTTCTTTGCAAGGAAATGTATAACATGACGTCGATCACCTATTATCTCAATAAAATTAAGGCCATAGGCGCGCATATAGCGAGTATGATTTTAAGACCTCCCCCTGAAATAGGCTCTTCTCCTAATATAAAAAACGAAGCACTATTTGGGGCACTAGCCATTTTAAGTTTTATGCTTCTATTTGGATTATGGGCCGGGTTTGCGACCATAGAAAGCGCCGCAGTCGCGCCTGGAAAAGTAATTTTTGCGGGTAGTCACAAAACAATTCAGCATCTGGAGGGTGGGATTGTTAAACGGATCATGGTGCAAGAGGGAGCAACAGTAAAAAAAGGAGATTTATTGATAGAGTTAGATGATACTCAGGCAAAAGCACGATACGTCGCCCTAAATAATGGGGTCAATAATCTTTACGCTAATGAAGCACGTCTGACCGCTTTGCTCGCCGATGCTAAGACCGTCCATTTTCCTGAAGAATTGCTTAAGCAAAAAGAGAACCCTACCGTAAGACTAATTTTACAAACTCAATTATCTCTTTTTAATAGCGAAAAAAAGTCTTTGGCGGGGCAAGAAAAGATTTCAGAACAGCGGGTTGCTCAGTCACAAAAACAAATACAGAGTTATCAAGCGCAAGCGATGTCAGTTGCGGAACAATTGAAATTTGTTCGACTAGAATTAGATACATTTGAAACACTAGATAAAAAACGTATTATAGAAAAACCCAGACTGTGGGCGTCGCAGCGTGAATATGCTCGTCTGCAAGGTAAGCGCGAAGGATTATTGGGTTCAATTGCAGAAGTAGAAAAAAAAATAGGCGAAACTCGGCAACAAGCATTGACGTTGATAGACAACAGAAAACAAGAGAACTATGAAAAGTTAACTGAAACTCAGGAAAAACTAGCGAAGAGCATTCAAGAAGAGAGAAATGCACAAGACATTTTAAGTCGTCTCAAGATCCTTGCGCCATTAGCTGGCACCGTTGTGGGTTTGCAAGAGCATACTATTGGTGGTGTGATTTCCCCAGGAAAACCTATACTGGATATTGTTCCTTCTGAGAGCGAACTTATAGTGGAAGCACGTATTAGTCCCGCTGATATTGATGCTGTGCATCCGGGTCTAGCGACTAAGGTACAACTGTCTGCGTATAAACAGCGAATACCGTGGGTTACTGGAAAAGTAATCACCGTTTCGGCGAATACTTTTTTCGAGCAACAGACCAATATGACTTACTATACTTCCCGAATTAAAATTTCTCCAAAAGATATAAAACAGCTGAAAAACGTTATTCTTTATCCCGGCATGCCAGTAGAAGTTATGATAATCACGAATAACCGCTCACCTCTGCAGTATTTATTATCTCCGGTTAGAGATAGCTTTAATCGCGCTTTTAGAGAGGAATAGCGATTGATTGGACAGGAATATCTATCGATATCTTTTACCTTTCGTTGGACCACAGCAGGATAACTCTACAATGCGAAATCAGTAGTTATATGAAAAGTAATCATAAAGATCAAAGCAGTACTTCGTTTTTTTCATTTAAAGTCTATACTCTCATTGCTCTATTCGTAGCGAGTACCTTGTTCTCTGAGAAAGCATTTGCTATCAATCTAATAGAAACCTACAGAGAGGCCCTGCAGAACGATTCGAAATACGCCAGTGCCCGAGCCGAATTTACTGCGGGACAAGAAAAACGTATTCAGGGTCGTGCGCTGTTACTACCTGTAATCAGTATCACCGGCAAGAATATGCTTGCTAACACTGATTATTCCAGTGAGAACACCTCTATCGACGGCATCAAAACTTCGGATGGTAAGTATGCCTTACAGCTCACTCAACCCTTATTTAGGTGGGAAAATTGGCAGCGCTACGAATTAGGGAAGTTACAAACGTTAGTTAGCGAAGCGCGCTTTAGACAAGCACAATTAGACTTAATTGGGCGGGTTGCCCAAGCCTATTTTGATGTATTACATGCACAGGACAGCTTGGAAGCTGCGCGTGCCAATACCGTAGCTTTCAATAATCAACTTAGGTTCGCTACAAGTAATTTGGAAGCGGGTACTAATACAATCACCGATAATGAAGAAGCACAAGCACGTCATAGTTTGGCACTCGCCGATGAATTTGCTGCCGAAAGTGACTTAGAGATTAAACGTTCTGCACTACAACAAATAATCGGTCATGAACCGGACGCATTATCGCCATTGAACAAAGAGGTGCAATTGACTGCACCAGAGCCTGCAGACATAAAAGAATGGGTAAACGCCGCTGAAAAAAATAATTATGGAGTCGTGGCGGCCCAAGTGGAGCAAGAAATTGCTAAACGATCTATTTCGTTAAATCGTGCCGGCCATTTGCCCACAGTAGATTTAGTCGCTACGGTTAGTCGTTCCATGAGCTCGGCAGTTCCGGTTCAAAATCTATCGGGCTATCAGGAAAATTCGCGCAGCATCGCTATTCAGTTAAACGTTCCCTTATTTTCTGGGTTCGCCGTTACCAGCAAAGTCAGAGAAGCGATCGCGCTAGAGGATAAAGCAGCAAATGACGTCGAATCCACTAAAAGGAATGCAGCTTTACAGGCACGGCAAGCGTTTTTAGGGATAAGCAGGAGTCTGGCGCAAACAAGTAGCTACACAGCAGCAAAAATTGCAAGCCAATCAGCGGTGGAGTCAACCAGGATGGGTTACCACGCCGGTGTGCGAATTATCACCGATTTATTAAACGCCCAGCAGCAGTTGTACGTCACGCAGCAACAATTATCCCGAGTTCGTTACGATATTATTTTGCACGGGCTTCGATTGAAATGGGCCGCTGGGTCTTTGAAAGAAGAGGACTTGGTGCGAGTTAACGGATTGCTCCGTTAACCCTGCGTTTGAAAATTTGGGATTAGAAGCACTGCGTTTAGGGCACTGCCCATACTTGATCCCCTCCACACACATAAAGCGCTTCCCCTCCTTGTGCGGCCACAGTATGGTGTCCAGTAAATGCGCCAAATGCGGGCAAGATTCCCTGCTGTTCACTAAATACAAAACAAGGTAATCGCAATTTATCAGCGCGGCGACCCTTGCCTCGTAATACATGGGCTGGATGTACATGCCCCGCTAAACTATACTGATTCTTAATAAGATTCTTCGCGGTTAACGGAATATGACACAGCAGTAAACCGCCAATTGAATGAGCCTCATCGACCGTTTTTATTTCTAAATCGGGAGGCGGCTCTCCTGCATGCGCGTCGTGGTTACCGCGCACTAGCAAACAGACGAGCTTTGGGTGGCGCGTCCTCCATTTCTGCAGTGCGGCCAAGGTCTGCGGCGCATGAGCGGCGCGTGCGTGTAGAAAATCGCCTAGACAGATCAGTTGCCGGACCGGCCAGGTGGCAAGCAGCGTGTCAAGGCGCGCAAGCGTTTCACTGGTAGTGCCCTGTGGCACCGGCTGGCCTAGACTCCGGAAAGTAGCGGCTTTGCCTATATGCATGTCTGCCACCAGCAATGTCTGTTGGGCCGGCCACCAGATAGCCCGTTCTGGTAAAAGGTGAAGGCGTTCTCCACCATGAATTACCACGTAGTCGGCTTTATTTTTGGCGCTATTTTCCATATATCAAAGTAAAGGTAACGGTTTAGATACTTTACGAATACGCTTCGACCGTTTAGGCGATGTACTGGAAGAACGTCCTGCGTGATCGCTCATGCCAAATGTAATGCGCTCCGAAATGGAAACTGATTCCACATTATTGTCATCAGGCTTATCTTGCGTCTTCGCTACAGGACCGGCGGCTTCCTCCAAACTAGCCAGCATTCTGGCAATCCGATCAGACAGCTTCTCTGTACTAAGCTGTTCACGGAACCTCTCTACCATCAACGGAAACGCAAAGGGAGAGGGTTGCTTAAGCTGGATGATATCTAATTGGCGCTTGGCCATATTGCCCAAGGCTTCCGACAAACGTTCTACATCGAGTTCCTGAGATAACACTTCGCGTTCAGCCTGAGTTAACAGCAAATTTTGTGGATCGTGCTTGCGAAACACCTCATAAAACAGGCTGGATGACGCTTGCAATTGTCGTGTACTTTTGTGTGCACCCGGATACCCTTGAAAAATCAATCCACAAACGCGGGCAATTTCACGAAAACGACGCTGTGCTAATTCGCCAGCATTTAAGCTGGCAAAAATATCATCAAACAACGAGGTCGGTTGTTGGTTGGGTCCGACTGACAGAAGTTCAGGAAGCAGCGCAGGCCAGTCTGCAGGGCTGGCGCTGAGTAGTTCAAAACCGTAGTCATTAACCGCAATGGAAAAAGTGAGGGGTTGGTATTGTGCGACACGCCATGCCAGTAAGCTTGCAAGGCCCAGGTGCACTTGGCGACCGGCAAAAGGATATAGGAACAAATGCGTTCCCTCGCGCGACTGCATGACTTCTGCCAATAAGCTGTGCTCGGTGGGCAAATGTGACCACCTTTGCTGAATATCCAGCAAAGGCTGTAAAGAAGATAGCTCTGGAGTATTTGCGGCAGTGAGGCGGCCTTGGTTGATGTCATCTAGAATGGTGACAATGGTGTCTGCCAACTCGCTAGACAGCGGCATTTTTCCGCCGTTCCAGCGTGGAACAGCAGGTTTGCCACCGCTAGCGCGCTGCACGTAAGCAGTCATTTCGTGCACGCGCTTGAGTTCCAGCAATTTGCCGGCAAATAAAAAACAGTCACCAGGACGCAAACGCGCAATAAAGCTTTCTTCTACAGTGCCCAAAGTAGCACCCTGCCCTCCGCCTGATTTCAAATAGCGGACCGACATACTAGCATCGCTGACAATGGTGCCTATACTCATACGGTGTCGGCGTGCCAAACGTGCATCGGGTACATGCCATTTATTCTCTGCATCCGGCAGAGCACGGCGATAATCCGGATAGGCTGTCAACGCTTCGCCACCCTGCTGAACAAAATTAAGACACCACTGCCATTCTTCGTCAGTTAGATTGCGGTAAGCCCAGGCGCGTCGCACTTCTTCTAATAAAAGTGGTGCGGTAAACCCGCCTCCCAAAGCAACAGTAACTAAGTGCTGAACTAACACATCCATGGGCTTTGAGGGACTATGACGCGCTTCAATGCGCTTTATTTGAATAGCACGGCGTACTGCAATGGCCTCAAGTAATTCCAAGCTATGAGTAGGGACTAAGGTTACTCGTGAAGGACGACCTGGCGCGTGCCCGGAACGGCCGGCACGTTGCAACAATCGCGCGATACCTTTAGGCGAGCCAATTTGGAGCACCCTCTCGACCGGAAGAAAATCGACGCCCAAGTCAAGGCTGGAAGTGGAAAATACCGCACGTAATGTGCCGGTCTTTAAACTACTCTCGACCCATTCACGCGTCGTTCGGTCGATAGAACCATGATGCAGCGCAATTAACCCCGCCCAATCTGGCTGATAATTGAGCATTGCCTGGTACCAAAGCTCCGCTTGAGAGCGGGTATTGAGAAAAATGAGTGTGGAGCCGGATGTTTGTTCAATTTCCTGTGCCACCTGCGGCAACATTTTTAGACCGAGATGACCTGCCCAAGGAAAACGTTCGGAAGAAGGAGGTAAGAGTGTATCCACCAGTAGAGTCTTGGGGAGCTTACCTTGCACTATTCTGCCCGCTTGCGCGCAATCTGAGCCTAACAAAGTCGCCATGGCCTCAGGAACATTGCCTAATGTGGCAGACAGCCCCCAAATAACCAAACCCGCATTCCATCCGCGTATCCGCTCCAGTGCTAGTTGAACTTGAACACCGCGTTTGTTGCCCACTAGCTCATGCCATTCATCTACCACCACCATGCGAAGTGAACTAAATGTAACTTGCGCATCCGACCGCGTTAACATCAGTGAAAGGCTTTCCGGGGTAGTGACTAAAGCGGACGGTAAACGCTTAGCTTGAGCGGTGCGTTGAGAGCTGGTGGTGTCGCCGGTGCGCAGGCCAATCGTCCACGGTTGCCTCAAAAGGCCTGCTTCTAATAAGGTTTCTACGGGAGCCTCCAAGGCCCGCGCTGTGTCTGTTGCCAAGGCGCGCATTGGGGTAATCCATAAAACGGTAAACGGCGCAGCACGCGCACGCTTCTTCTTGCCCTCTACGGCGTCGTCTGCTTTTTTTGTGCTAACAGTCCTACGGTCTAGTTGCACTGCCCAGGCAGTTACTGCGCCTAACCAGACAGCATAGGTTTTTCCTGCCCCAGTCGTCGCATGTAGTAAACCTGATTCCCCTTTCGTGATGGCACGCCAAACCTCCTCCTGAAAAGGGAACGCTTGCCAACCTTGCAGAGCAAAATAGTGTTTAGCCAAATGTGCTTTAGCTTTGGAGGAAGACATTTTCATAGCAAAGATTGCGGTAAAAGTGCACCTAAGGTTTGAAGGGTGTCGGCCTCCTCAACGGGTTTGTCTAAACGCCAACGCAGCATGCGGGGGAAACGTACGGCAATTCCGCTTTTATGCCGTGCACTACGGGCAATTCCTTCAAATCCAAGTTCGAATACTAGCGTCGGTTTCACACTACGCACCGGGCCGAACTTTTCTACCGTGGTCTTGCGGATAATGGCGTCGACTTTATGCATCTCTGCGTCGGTCAGCCCGGAATAGGCTTTTGCAAAAGGCACCAGAGCGCGCTCTGGATTTTCAGGTGGCGAATCCCACACCGCAAAGGTATAGTCACTGTACAGACTAGCGCGCCGCCCATGACCACGTTGTGCATAAATCAACACCGCGTCAATCGTGAAGGGATCAATTTTCCATTTCCACCATATACCCGCATTTTTGGTCCTTCCCACACCATAATGCGCGTCCTGCGCTTTAAGCATAACACCTTCTACGCCCAAGGCGCGTGAGCCGGCCCGTTGTGGTGCCAGCTCTTCCCAAGTCGCTGCCTCTAGCAAAGGAGATAGCCTTAACCCTGGATGAGGATAACGCTGTAGCACTTGCTCCAGCAAAGCGCGGCGCTGACTTTGTATAATTGCCCGCTGGTCTCTGCCCCCCCATTCAAGCAGATCATATGCCAGAAGAATAACTGGCGCATCTCGCAACACTTTTGCAGTCAGAGTTTTGCGGCCGATACGCTGTTGCAACAATGCGAATGGCTGCACGAATTCGTTTTGCCAAACCACGATTTCACCATCTAGCACCGTACCATCAGGCAAACCTTCGCCCATTGCCGCAATCTCCGGGAAACGATCGGTAATTAATTCTTCTCCCCGCGACCATAACCAAGTCTGACCAGCACGTCGCACCAACTGAGCACGGATACCATCCCATTTCCATTCGGCCAGCCAGTTATCAAGGGGTCCAAGCAACGCTGCTACTTCGGCCGGTTCATTTAACATTGCCGGCAAAGGATGGGCAAGAAAAAATGGATAAGGATGCCCGCTGTCGATACTGTGTTCAGTTTGTGATTTCTCAGCCAGTAATGCAAGATACCGCGTGGCAGTCGGTCGTGCGGCAATATCGGTATAACCGACCAAACGCTGAGCCACGTGCTTGCTGTCGATTCCGTTAACTTGGGCGAGCGCACGCGTCACTAATAATTTGGACACCCCAACACGCAAACTTCCCGTCATAAGTTTGATGCAGACGAAACGCATCCGTGTATCTAACTGTCCCCATAGGGCAGTGAGCCGTGGCGTAAGTTCTTCTAGCGGTAGCCCCCGCAACGGCAACAAATACTCTTCTATCCAAATGCGTAATCCATCTTTACTGGTTTCAGATGTGGTGTCCAGCGTTTCAGGCAACAATAATGCAATAGTTTCAGCCAAATCTCCTACTGCCTGATAGCTTTCCTCAAATAGCCAAACAGATATTCCTGTAGCTTCTCGGGCAATTTGCCGCAGCCATTTGCCCGGCACGATTTGACGTGGCTTCCCACCTGCTAAAAAATAAACTGCCCATGCGGCATCTTCAGCGGGCGCATGTGAAAAGTAATCTTTCATTGCGGCCAACTTGGTATTGCTCGACGTGGTCGCGTCTAGCGCAGTATAAAGATCAGTGAAGGCTTTCATAATCTATTATCGGGCTTATATAACACGGATTACTTTGCAGAGTTGCTGGATTAGTTAGGTTACTACGGTATCAGATAACGGCAACGGTGAACATCGAAATTGTGGGGCGGGCGCTCTTTGCTGCTCTATTTGTTATTGAATTTAATTTTGGAAATGGAAGTTATTCCTTTACCGAAATTGCTACGGTCAAGCCACTGTACTGTCTTCCTCACCATATTCAGTTTCGAAGACTCTGGCATCGATTCCTTGCTCTCTTAAATAGCGCACCATTATTGCCGTACTACCATGGGTAACAAATACTTGAGTGGCGCCGGTAGATTGAATTGCTGTGTGTAGACCTGGCCAATCTGCATGATCTGACATCACAAATCCACGGTTAACTCCGCGCCGCCGCCGTGCCCCGCGCAGCTGCATCCAGCCGCTGGCAAACGCATCCGCATACTCCCCGAATCGCCGCATCCACAGCGAGCCTTGCGCCGAAGGTGGAGCGAGCACCAGCGCATTACGGTATAGCGCCTTATCTTCAATATCACTGACTTTGTACGTCGGCGGTAAAGCCACTCCCTCTGCTCGATAAACCGCATTAAGCGGCTCAACTGCACCGTGCGTTAAGATGGGCCCAATTGAAGCATCCAGCCCCGCCAGCACACGCTGGGCCTTGCCAAAGGCATAACAGAATAAAACTGATGTCCGATTTTCCGCAGCGTTATTGCGCCACCATTCGTTGATATCGTTAAACAGTTCAACCTGCGCAGGCCAACGGTAAATCGGCAGTCCAAACGTGCTTTCAGTAATAAAAGTGTGGCACGGCACGGGCTCGAATGGCGCGCAGGTGCCATCCGATTCCATTTTGTAATCGCCCGATGCCACCCAGACTTCACCTCGGTACTCCAACCGCACCTGAGCCGAACCTAATACATGACCCGCAGGATGAAAACTGAGCTGTACGCCGTTATGTGTGAGTGGTACGCCATAAGGCAGGGTATCGAGTGCAATATCGCCTAGTCGCGATAACAGAATATTTTTTCCGGGCGCAGCGCAGAGGTAATGACCGTTACCCGATCGCGCATGATCGCTGTGACCGTGGGTAATTATTGCACGGTCCACAGAGCGCCATGGATCGATATAAAAATCGCCGGGCGGACAGTATAGCCCTTCAGGGCGGGCAATAATAAGATCCATAACTTAGGCATTCCTTAAGTATTTATAAAAGTAATTATTGGTTACCGCATAGCTTAAGTAATAGATGATTGCTTCGGTCAAAATTCTTTTTCCATTGAAAGAATTAATGCTGCAAAAGAGCGCGATTTACTGCAGTTCTCTTTCCAATTTCACGAAATTCTATTGGCACTTTCCCCGCTTACACAAACCTTCAGGTTTTCCTACAGAATCCAATGATCTCAGCCAGTTGCTATGATAGAAGATTCAATTCAATGAGGTCAGATTACCACGGAAAGGGCCTGGGGCGCCTTTTTAAGTCACAACAAATAATATAACGGATGAGTTGAGTTTTGAAGAAACTTTAGAGAAGAAGCAGATCAAATCACTTCGCCAATAGATCCAGATAATTTTTTGAAAACTATGATCTAGAATGCAGCAATTTCTTTAGTGATCAATTTTTACTACTGTGTGCCTTTTTGCGGGCATTTACCGGTGTCAATGACACCATTTTTACCGCTATGAGCGCAATTCTTTGCTCATTCTGTATAAACAATCGACGAGCATACTATTGGGCTGCAGGTGAGCAATTGATTGGTACCATACCTCAACTTTTGCATCATTTAAGCCTGAAAAGCATTGTTGACCGAAGTGGGATGAATAATTTTAATAACTTATTGCTCGACGAAATTTTGGGAATTTTTGTAATTTCTACAATAAAGCATCGATGGGTAGGTCAGAAAAAAAGGGCGCCGGCTTTCACTCGCGTTCGGTAGTTATCGCTCTTTTTTGGAACAACAGTTTCCTGCTCAATGAGCTTTAACCACGGTAGGAATACCCCTTATTGCATCTCCCGAACAAAATCCTTGGATACACGGGCTTCCCAGTTTGTACGATTTGTCCAATCCTTTATTAACGTCTACGATTTATCCTCTCTCCAATACTGACCGCTGACCGTTTCTGGCAGCGGTCAGATTGAAGACCATTAGATCCATTAAAGAGAACACAGAGATGCTAGATTAAGAGGCCCTTAAAACTAGCTAACTACTTCGAGAAAATTTTATCAAGAAAACCTTTTTTCTTTGCTTTGCCCTCCGTATCAATTGCCTGAGACTTCACATCCTTAGCAAGATCAAGAAAACCCTTGTTTTCAACTTTATTTTGCTGAATCACTTTTTGCGGAAGAATATCTTTAATAGTCTTAGCAGGTACTAATGGGATAAAGGATTTAAGTTTCTCTGGTTCGTCACAATTTTTTCGATCGTCGTTATGAACTTTAAGCGCAATATGCTGTTGCTCTACCTTTAAAGTTATAAAGATTTTCGTACTTTGAGAATTTTGAATACAGACAGTAACTCTTTCTCCAGGGTTCTGAGCAGCATCTCTAACTCCTTTAAAATACGCAGTGGCTGCCGCCCGCTTACCAATATTCTGTGCCTCATAGTAGTCGTGAAGAGCTGAACTAAAACCACATGCATGTAACACCTCTCCCAATCCCTGAAGAAAATTACTGTAATTGGTCGCTTCTTTTTCAAGCTCAGACACTGTGACCTCTTTTCCTTGACTAATAAGGTCCTTTGACTTACTCACCATTCTATCGAACGTGCTCGTCGATACACAATTCGTAATACTTATCCCTGCAGCCATATATCCCCCGAAAATTAAAAATCTAATTAAATCGAAACTCAAAAACAGATCAAAATTTTATTCAATAGATTTAAGTACAAAAGTCATTTGCAATAGAAAAATCATCCAAGCTCGTAACGCTCAAGTGCTATTAAATTGCGCTGATAGAGTCATCTTATAAGGAGGGTAGAAAACGATCTATTGTGGATTTCACGTAGAGATTCAATACCTATCAATCCTTAGGCCCAATTCATTCACCTGAAATGCACGTGCATATCGCAATCTAAATCTCCTCGCTCATTGCCCTCCTTGGAAAACTTGTAGGCAAACAACGCTAAATCAACCTATAAATCGTTCTATATTCTCAATTGCTAAGGGATTCGGGGCGTAATTGGTAGAGAGGCTTAGATGACGGCGCTGTTTCTGAATTTTGATGCGCCATGCTCATTAAAACTAACGCCATCAAAATGCTCTGAAAGGTATAGAATATTCGTGCAATGAAACTTATTACTTACCTCTACAAACTACATCAACAATATTTGATTTTTCTGGAGACAAACGATGAATAAATGGAAAAATGTGACATTAGTATTATGGACAGTTACTCTTCTGTTCGCATTAAGCGGCTGCGGCTACAACACATTGCAAATGCAAGACGAGAGCATCAAAGCCAATTGGTCAGAAGTCGTCAATCAATACCAGCGACGTGCGGATTTGATTCCGAATCTGGTGAATACGGTAAAGGGCTATGCCGGACATGAAAAAGAGGTGCTGACACAAGTAACTGAAGCGCGGGCGCGCGTCGGCTCCATTCAAGTTAGTCCGGCAGTGCTAAATGATCCGCAGGCTCTGGAAAAATTCGGGCGCGCCCAAAGTGAACTGTCCGGTGCGCTATCTCGTCTATTGGCCGTTTCTGAAAATTACCCACAACTCAAAGCAGATGCAAATTTTCGTGATTTGCAAGCACAGTTAGAAGGGACTGAAAATCGGATTACCGTAGCACGCAATCGCTACATCAAGGCAGTGCAAGAATATAATGTCACGGTGCGCACTTTCCCTTCCAATCTCACAGCAAAGGCAATGGGCTATTCCATCAAACCGAACTTTTCTGTGGATAATGAGCAAGTGATTGCTGTACCACCCAAGGTTGATTTTGGAGCCGATGCGGGTAAGAATCAAAACACGTCACCGCGGAGTACTCCATGAAACTCGGCCGGATCGTCAAGACCTCGTTGTTTTGTCTGACGCTCATTGCTAATTTAGCCTTTACGGCAGAGGTAGCGATTCCGTCTTTGTCAGCACGGGTAACCGACATGACTAGCACGCTCACTGCCGATCAGAAATCAACACTGGAACAGAAACTAGCAAATTTTGAAGCGAAAAAAGGGGCTCAGATTGCGGTGCTGATGATTCCTACCACAACTCCCGAGACCATCGAACAGTATGCGCTACGCGTAGGAGAACAATGGAAATTGGGACGCAAGAAGGTAGATGACGGCGCTCTTTTGATTGTTGCCAAGGACCAAAGAGAATTACGCATTGAAGTGGGATACGGTCTGGAAGGCGCGTTAAATGATGCCGTTAGCAAACGTATTATCAGTGAAATTATCACCCCGCGGTTTAAGCAGGGTGACTATTTTGGTGGCATTGATGCAGGGCTCAACAGCATGATGAGTGTGGTAAACGGTGAGCCGTTACCGAAACCCGCGCGCGGTGCAAGTAACGGTTTTTCGGATTTTGAACAGTATCTTCCGGTGATATTGATTGGGGCGCTCGCTCTGGGTGGCATCCTTCGTGCAGTGTTAGGCAGGTTCGCGGGTGCCGTAGTGACCGGCGGAATCATCACCTTTCTCACTTGGTCATTAGTCGGGGCGCTTTCTATTGCCTTGTTTTCGGGAATTTTGGCCCTGCTGGTGAACTTGTTTGGCGGCGGAATGCTCGGAATAGGAAGGAGAGCCGGCCGCAATGGTCGCGGAGGGTTCGGCGGAGGAGGCGGTTTTGGTGGTGGCGGGGGCGGATTTGGTGGCGGTGGCGCTTCGGGAAGGTGGTAAGATGATTAAACGTATAATACGGCATCTCTTATCCGGTGAATGGCAAACGGGGCGTTTATTTCCTCAACAAACGTTGAATGCCATAGAGCAAGAGATCATAGCGAGCGAAAGTGCGCATGCTGGTGAGATTCGGTTCGTCATAGAATGCGGACTTGGGATTACTCCGCTGTTCAAAGGATTTTGTACACGAGAGCGTTCCATTGATGTCTTTTCCCAATTGCGTATGTGGGATACTGACCATCGAAACGGTGTATTAATCTATTTATTATTGGCGGACCACTCCGTTGAGATCGTGGCAGATCGTGGAGTGCATCCAAAAATCGGCACGCCCGAATGGGAAAAAATATGCCGTGACATGGAAACCGAATTTCGCCAGGGCCGATACGAATCTGGCGCCGTCGCGGGTATTAAAGCTATAACGCACCATCTGACACAGCACTTTCCGGCGCTAGGCCCACCTAGAAATGCGTTGATCAATAAGGTTGTCATTTTGTAGGTGGGAGCGTTACTATAGGATGCGCCCACCAAACACTACACCACAACAAGGGTTAGCGCCCATAGCGTAAGATAAATCAGCGGGCCTATCCACTTGCCACAAAGCAAAATCGGCCCGCTTCCCAACAGTTAACGATCCAATTGTGTTTGATAATCCCAAGGCTTTAGCGGCATTGCGCGTGGTACCTTGTAACGCTTCCAAAGGAGTCATTTTGAATAAGGTACATGCCATATTCATGGCAAGTAACAATGACGTCATCGGTGAGGTACCCGGATTACAGTCCGTTGAGATGGCGATGGGAACAGCCGCTTTTCGCAAAGCGGGTATCGGCGGCAATTGAGTTTCACGTAAAAAATAAAATGCTCCTGGCAATAATACCGCCACTGTGCCCGCCTTCGCCATAGCAGCAACACCGGCTTCGGATAAATATTCTAAATGGTCAGCAGACAAACCTTGGTAACGCGCGGTTAATAGTGCGCCGCCCTGATCCGACAATTGCTCCGCATGGAGTTTAACAGGCAGCTCATATTTTTTTGCCGCCTGGAAAACCCGCTCGGTTTGTGCCGCGGTGAATCCAATTTTTTCACAGAAAGCGTCCACCGCATCGACTAGCCCTTCGGCAACTAAAGCCGGCAACATCTGTTCACAAACCACTTCAATATACGCTTCCACGCGTCCTGCAAATTCCGGCGGTACCGCATGGGCGCCTAAAAATGTGGTACAAATTCGAACAGGTAGCTCTCGTTCTAATTGCCGCGCCACGCGCAAAATTTTTGCCTCGGTAATCAAATCCAAACCGTAACCCGATTTACATTCCAAGGTAGTTACGCCCTCTTGTAATAACCGCTTTACACGTATTATGCTCTGCGCTAACAACTCCGATTCACTTGCAGCACGGGTCGCCATCACCGTTGAAATAATGCCACCGCCACGCTTAGCAATTTCTTCGTAGGACACACCATTTAAACGATCTTCAAATTCGCCACTGCGATTTCCGCCATACACCACGTGCGTATGGCAATCAATTAAACCCGGTGTCAACCACGCGCCTTTACAGTCAACCACCTCCCCTGCATGATAACTGTCAGACAAATCGGAGCGCTTACCTAACCAATCAATCACCCCGCCTCTAACAGCGATTGCACCCTCACGGCATTCACCATAACTAATGTCATCAGACATTGTCGCCAAATGCACATTGAGGAAAAGGCAGTCCCATTGTGGAGTTTGCGAAGTTGTTGACATTAATTAGGCACCATTCCGTCTAATCTGGACACAATAAAAACGGCTATTTCTATCGCTGTGTAATGTACATTTGCTCGCTTCATGTTCCGATGAAAACTGCACCGATTCATCTTTTTGCAAATCGAGTGTCACATTTTCGGTTAGCACTTTCCCGCTTCCCTGCGCGCAATACAATAATACCGTGTTAGAGGGAAATTGCCATGTTCCCTCGCCCTCCCAATGAGTTAAAAGGTGTGAACAATTAGAACGGCGGCTCATGACATTAAGATCCTCAATCGCGCCATCCATTAACTCAGCATGAGTCATTGCGTCACCAGAAAAAGTAGCAATATTATTTTCTCCATTCACTTGCAGAACAACATCATCGGTCGTGAGCTGCACAGCGACTCCATGCAACAACGCGAGTGAGCGATCAACACCGAAAAAACGCGAAAAGTCGCCGTCACTAACGACCTGAGCACGGCTCACTCGCCAATCGAAGTTATCCAACTTGGCCTGGGCGGGGAACACGGCGATTTCTACGGTCGTGCCAGCACCATTCTTCCATGGCATGCTACGGTAATCGGAGAGAGTTCGTTTTTTCACAGATGATTGCTCACTACCTATCTGGCGAACAAGCGGTGAATGGGCAACAGGTTGCATAATTAACTCCCAATGAATGACGTTGATCGCCCCAATTTTTAAACACATTCTTCATCATTCAGCTGCTTCGATCGTTCTTTATTAAGAAATAGTTGCTTCTTCTCTCATCATGAGCGCGATACGGTATGCTGTGAAAGATCCCTCATCAACAAACTTTTTTAGAGAAGCATCCAAGCTTGCAGGGTGATGTCTTGCTTTGCACAATAAGTCCAGCTTGAGCTGGGCGTCTCCGTTACCAAAGTCCGCACAAGGTAGGAGTATGTCAAAAACAGCGTCATAGCAGCTCTCATCTACATTGCCGCAATACTTTTCCAAAAGAGAAAATGCGGTTAAAGGCGCTTTGTAAGCAAATTCCTTAATATTATTCATTAGCTTAATATTTTGGTTGCTCTCGTATGCGCACAAGTCGTTAAGAACCTTCATTGCAATTTGGCAGCCTTTTTCCGCGGGTTCCAAAAGACAGGTAAGAGCAACTTCGTAATTGCCTTTCTCGATCGAGTTAATTCCCAGGCACACCAAATCATGCTCTGAAAAGGCCTTATTTGGTTTAATTTCTCCTGTTACTTGCGCTCGAAGTGCGGTGAATGAACCATTTTCAGCAAATGTCGTTAAAGATTCAACTAACAGCTGATCACTACGTCTTTCATCCCACAATAATTCAAGCCTTTGCAGTGCGTCTAGATTGCCATGGTCCGCGCATGGTAACAGCGTCTCTAAAATAACGTCATACCAGCTTCGGTCTATTTTTTCGATTTTACCAAAATGCTTTTCCACAAGCCAAAGTGCTGTTGAAGGACCCTTGTAAGCAAATTTTTTAAGGACACTTATTAAGTTTTTTTCATTGTAGTTCTTACACTGGCACAGTTGGTTAAGAGTAGTAAATGCGTTAAAGTCGCGTTGATCCGCGGGTCCTAGAAGGCACTCTAAAGCAATGTAGTAACCACCCTCTGCTCTTTCTATAGAATTAATCCCAACCGCTACCTGCCCCAATTTTTTTAAATCTAAAATATTGTCTCTACTTTGAATAGCTGAAGAGGGACTTATTGCAATCATTTTAAACTCCAGGTTAGATAAAAAAATGTTATTCGTCCCTTCGGCTAAACTAATTCCAACGGGGCGAATTTAATAACAGCGCGCCGAAAAGTTTATCATTTTTCCCGGGAGGACGATCGACAATGATTGACGAGTCAAACGACAACTCTGTGGAGAAATGCAGCAATACCCATTTCGTTCATCAAGCCAAATACAAACTATCAAACATATCCTTACAACCCGCACTTAACTCGCCCCTAACAACCATTTGTCTAGCTACTTCGATATCCGGCGCAAACCAACGATCATGGCTGTAGAACGCTACTTTGTCTCGCAAACATTGATGCACTTCAGCAAGTTTTGGAGAAGTCTTAAGCGGAGCATGAAAATCGATTCCTTGCGAGGCGGCAAGTAATTCAATACCAATGATTACGGCCGTATTTTGCGCCATTTCATTTAAGCGTCGTGCGGCGAATGTTGCCATACTGACGTGATCCTCCTGATTTGCTGAGGTCGGTAGACTGTCAACCGATGCCGGATGTGCTATAGATTTATTTTCGGAAGCTAATGAAGCCGCCGTCACATGTGCAATCATAAAGCCTGAATTCAGCCCAGAATTAGACACTAAAAATGGTAATAGTCCAGAATTGGAGGCGTCAATTAAAAATGCAATGCGACGTTCAGAAATAGCACCAATTTCAGCAATGGCCAACGCCAGCGTATCCGCTGCAAACGCGACGGGTTCAGCATGAAAATTTCCGCCTGATACTACCTCTTCCGTATCGACGAATACTAACGGATTATCGGTCACCGCATTGGCTTCGATTAATAAGGTACGTGCGGCGTTATTAATTAAATCCAAACATGCACCCATTACCTGGGGTTGACAGCGTAAGCAATACGGATCTTGTACCCGTGTATCACCTAACACATGCGACTCTCGAATCGGGCTATTATGCAAAAAATCGCGGTAGAGTTTTGCTGTCGCCATTTGGCCAGCTTGACCGCGCACGGCATGGATACGCGCGTCAAACGGAGCATCACTGGCTTTAGCTGCATCCACCGACATAGCACCGGTAATGGTCGCGGCTTCCAATAAACGCTCCGCCATAAATAGTCCATGCAACGCGAGTGCCGTAGAAACCTGCGTGCCATTAATCAATGCCAAGCCTTCTTTGGCTGCTAATACCACCGGAGTAATTCCCGCTTGTGCTAACGCCTGCTTAGCAGAGATTACCTGCCCGGCAATGCGAACTTGTCCTTCACCCATTAATGTTAAAGACATATGAGCCAATGGGGACAAATCGCCCGACGCGCCGACTGAGCCTTTTACAGGAATACAAGGAGTAATGCCCGCGTTAAACAGCGCAATCATCACATCAATTACCGACCTACGAATGCCAGAAAATCCGCGTGACAAACTACCGATCTTCATCAACAGAATTAACCGAACGACATTGTCATCAATTAATTCACCAGTTCCAGCCGAATGCGACAAAATTAAATTGCGCTGTAATAACTCTAACTGATCATTCGGTATTCGTGTTTGGGCTAATTTACCGAATCCCGTATTGATTCCATAAGCCGCTTTACCACGCGCAATAATGCGCCCGATGGTTGCTGATGATGCGTCAATGGCCTCATTGGCTTCTGGCGCCAGCACTAATGTGCACGGTGTTTGCCAAACCTGACGTAGGTCAGACAAAGTTAGTAGTCCGGGTTGCAGTATAAAAGTTGATATCATCAGAAATTAATTGTAGGGAAGCAAATCGTAGATTCCTCTGTTGGACAAACCCGCCGTAGGCTCAAGTGTGCGTTTTTCCGGCTTCCTGGCCGCATTAATTCTACTGGTGCTCTGGAAACTTTCTTTGCAGGGAAAGTCCTACGGAAAGTCCGTTCCGCAGGTAGAATGCATACATTCTGAAACCCCTACTGCATTGCGACGACGCGGCAACCTATATGTTGCAAGAAGGAGCAATGCGGCCCAGGGAGTAAAAAAACATACAATTGAGCCTGTAGCGCTCTCATCTAAATGATAGACGGATTAAGGAGTGAAATCACCGATGAAACCCATCTGTTATCGAAGCCAAGCAGCGGTCAACCGAGAAATCTAGGATAACGCTTCGCCGAAATTAGAAATTCAGCGCCCGCTTATCCACGGCCAATGCCGCTTCTTTAGTAGCCTCGGAAAGAGAAGGATGGGCATGACAAATGCGAGCAATATCTTCGGCTGAGGCTTTAAATTCCATCGCCACAACAGCCTCAGAAATGAGTTCAGATGCCATCGGTCCGACCATATGCACACCTAAAATTTCATCGGTTTTTGCATCGGCCAAAAATTTTACCATGCCCGAAGTGTCACCTAAAGCACGAGCGCGTCCATTAGCCATAAAGGGAAACGTGCCGGCTTTATAGGCGACGCCATCCGCCTTCAGATGCTGTTCTGT
Source organism: Solimicrobium sp. (assembly GCA_021155915.1). Lineage (GTDB taxonomy): Bacteria > Pseudomonadota > Gammaproteobacteria > Burkholderiales > Burkholderiaceae_D > Solimicrobium. The sequence continues at coordinate 21,915 of JAJNBE010000010.1, forward strand.
ACGGCCCACCCAGGCAATTTCTGGGGAAGTATAAATGACCCAGGGAATCGTATTGAAATTAACGTGTCCATGCTGACCTGCAATACGTTCAGCGACTGCAACCCCTTCTTCTTCCGCTTTGTGCGCCAACATTGGACCACGCACCACATCACCCACTGCCCATACATTGGGCAAATTGGTTCTACATTCCTCGTCTACTGCCACAAATCCACGTTCATCCAAATTTAATCCAACGACTTCCGCATTCAGACCAGTAGTATTTGGAACTCGTCCAATAGATATGATCAGACGATCAAACTCGATTTTTTTATCGACACCAGAAGCATCGGTATAATTAACCGCGACACCATTTTTATTGACCGCAATAGTCCCAATTTTCACTCCCAAACTTATCGACAAACCTTGTTTAGACATGAGTTTATGCGCTTCTTTGGCAATTTGATCATCTACCGCCCCTAGAAAACTAGGTAAAGCTTCTAGAACGGTGACATCCGACCCCAAACGACGCCAAACGCTGCCCATTTCCAAACCGATCACCCCGGCGCCAATCACACCTAATTTTTTGGGCACGCTCTTCAATGCCAAAGCGCCTATATTGGATAAAATAAATTCCTCATCAAATTCAGCTCCAGGCAACGCGCGCGCGTTCGAACCGGTGGCAACAATAATACGTTTACCAGTAACGATCTGTTCAGCATCACTTCCGATGATATTAATTTGGTAACCGCTCTCTACCGCAGCAAAAAATGAACCCCGACCATGAAAGAAGGTCACTTTATTTTTTTTAAACAAATACAAAATTCCGTCATTGTTTTGTTTAACTACGGTGTCTTTGCGCTTCAACATTTGGGCCAAATCAAGTTTCAGACCTTGGACGTTAATGCCATGCTCAGCAAATGAATGTCCGGCATGTTCGAAATGTTCTGAGGACTGCAATAACGCCTTTGAAGGAATACAGCCCACGTTAGTACACGTACCACCTGGCGCAGCTCCGCCTTTTTCATTTTTCCATTCGTCAATGCAGGCCACAGAAAAACCAAGTTGAGCAGCGCGAATCGCAGCAATATAACCACCAGGACCGCCGCCAATGACGATGACATCAAATTGTTTACTCATAATAAAATCTTTCTTTTAATTTTTTAGAAAATGATGCGGCAGAATTAGCCTTAACGACCTGTTCGGCGCAATGTAAATCCGGCTATTCTGCTGGCTTCCAAATCTGACCAATTGACAGGCCCGTCAATTTACGTCTGTGTCCGTACCAAAGATTTACTATGCCACGGGAGACAAAAACAGAAGAAAACATCGAAGTCAAAATCCCCAGACAATGTACCACCGCAAATCCGCGAATAGATCCTGATCCAAAAACCAATAAAGCCAGACCGACGATAAACGTCGTCACATTAGAATCGAGAATCGTTGCCCAAGCCCGTTCAAAGCCGGCGGTAATTGCTGCTTGCGGAGAATTACCTGCACGCAGTTCTTCTCGAATTCGTTCATTTATTAACACATTCGAATCAATCGCCATACCAAGTGCTAACGCAATAGCCGCCATACCTGGCAATGTAAGCGCTGCTTGCATCAGTGAGAGCAATGCCACCAGTAACAACAAGTTAAAAGACAAAGCCATGACGCTAAACGCCCCAAACAACATGTAATAAATAATCATGAAAATGGAAATAGCTAGAAACCCGTACAACGTCGAATTAAGACCTTGCTTCACATTCTCTGCACCCAGTTGTGGTCCAATGACGCGCTCTTCGATAATCGACATGGGCGCAGCCAGCGCACCCGCACGTAGCAATAGCGCTAATTCATTGGCGGCTTCTGTGGTACCCATACCGCTTATCTGAAACGAAGAACCGAGTTCAGCCCGAATCGACGGTACAGTAAGCACTTCTCCCTTACCTTTTTCAAACAAGACAATGCCCATTTGTTTGCCAATTTTGCCGCGCGTCGCGTCGCGCATTTTTCTTCCACCATCGCCGTTTAAGTCGATACATACAGCAGGTTGTTGATGCTCATCAAAACATGCTGATGCGCCGGAGATATACTCACCGGTTATTATCGGATCTTTATGCAAAATAACCGGAGCACTCTTTCCTACTTTGAACAATTCCGAACCATACGGTACCGTGGCAGTTGCATCAGTCCCAGCCAAAATACTTTCGTCGCGCATACGCACTTCTAATGTCGCCGTACGACCAATTATGTCTTTAGCACGAGCCACATCAACTACGCCAGGCAATTCGACGACAATACGGTCGCTACCTTGTTGTTGAATGATAGGTTCTTGAGTTCCCAGCTCATTAATGCGCTTAGCTAATGTAGCAATATTTTGTTTGACACCGTCGGCTTTCGCAAATTGCAAAGCAGTAGAGCTCAAAGTGATTTGCAACTCCAAATTGGTGCCGCTACCCTGTTCAATGATGACCGCATCGGGTTGTTGACGGGTGACTAACTCTTTCGCCTTTAACCTTGCGGCAGAGTTAGTAAATTTAATGGTGATCTGATCTGCACTCCGTTCAATGCCGGAATGGCGTATATCTTTATCCCGCAGGCTAGTACGGATACTAGATTGCATTCCCTGTAAACGCTTAGTTAATATCCCATTCGTGTCAACTTGCATCAAAAAATGCACACCACCTCGCAAATCCAATCCCAGAAACATCGGCAAGGCATGCATATTTTGCAACCAGGCGGGTGTGTTTGACATGGAGTTAAACGAAATGCTGTAGGCAGGATCCGTTTGGTCAGGGTTCAGTTCCTTTTCTAATTCTTCTTTGGCCTTGAATTGCGTATCAGGATCAGCAAAGCGGGCTTTGATCAAGGCTTGAGAACCATGCACTTCATAAAATAGTCCGGTGTGATCTAAATGAGCCGCTTTTAACGTATTTGCTACTCGCGATTCCATGGTTGCATCAACTTTAATGGTTGATTTCGCACTATTAATTTGTAATGCTGGCGACAGATTATAAAAATTAGGCAAGGTGTATAACGCACCAAAAAGGAATGCGAAGACGATAAGTAAGTATTTCCAGGCAGGATAGCGATTCATAGTAGGGAATGGTAAAGAAATATTTTAAGGTAACTACAACGGCTGAAAAATTATCTAAAATTGGGTAATAAAAAATTAGGCTCCATACTGTTTTTAGTAGGCAAACTTTCCTATCAATTCTAAACACCTATCTCAGCATCGTCAGTTTAACGTACCTATAACATGAGCAGGTATGATTAACTTATTAACGATAGCCATGATTATTTATTCTCTTGAACAACAAAAAAATAAGGGGTGGCTGTCGTCCCGTTTTTCGATACTGGATTATCGCCGAAAACATACTAGATATGGCGAGGCGACTAGCTATTAACCCGCAATGAAATGACGACCACCATTTTCAGGTGGCCGCCTTTCAGCCAAAATATTTAGGAATGGGCAAATCAAAAGAGTTAGCTTGCCTAGGCCGGATAAACAAAGGGGAAAACCTAATATACCGTTTTGATCGTTCCTTTTGGAAGAAGCATAGTTACCGCACTTTTTTGGATAACAACTTCTGTATCTGCAGCGATTTCAACAGTTACATAACCATCTACCACTTTAGTAACTTTGCCTAAAATACCGCCCACAGTGACCACTTCATCATTCTTAGCTAATGCCTCCATCATAGTTTTTTGCTCTTTCTGGCGTTTCATTTGCGGACGTATCATTAAAAAATACAGCACCACAAACATCATTATGATTGGCAAAAAACTCATCAAGCTACTTTCTGCCCCGGTAGTGGCAGCTTGAGCATAGGCGTTCGATATAAGCATAATTTCCTCTATTGTTGATTATTATTAAAGCTCCCTATTCTAGCACTGCAGACTAAACTCCACGTACCCTATCTGCATGAAATTGCTTAACAAATACAGAAAAATTATCGACATCCAGCGCATCTCGCATGTCTTGCATTAATTGCAAGTAATAATGTAAATTATGGATGGTATTTAAACGTGCCCCTAATATTTCTCCCGTTCGATGCAAATGATGTAAATAGGCACGTGAAAAATGACGGCAAGCATAACAGCTGCAAGTGGCATCAAGAGGCCCCATATCCGTTTTATACCGTGCATTTTTAATTTTAATATCGCCAAAACGGGTAAATAGCCATCCGTTGCGCGCATTCCTGGTGGGCATCACACAATCAAACATATCAATACCGTTAATCACTCCAGCCACTAAATCTTCCGGTGTACCGACACCCATTAAATAATGTGGTTTATTGGCAGGCATTCGCGGGCCCACATGTTCCAATATGCGTAGCATGTGTTCCTTGGGCTCTCCCACTGACAATCCACCAATCGCTAAGCCATGAAAGTTCAGCTCTTCCAAACCAGCTAATGATTCATCACGCAAATGCTCAAACATTCCGCCCTGCACAATGCCAAATAATGCATTAGGATTTTCACCGTGCTTGAATTCATCCATAGATCGCTTCGCCCAGCGCAATGACATACGCATGGATTGTGCTGCTTCTTCATTAGTCGCAGGACGGCCGTTAATCTCATATGGAGTGCATTCATCAAATTGCATAACGATATCGGAATTTAAAATGCGTTGAATTTGCATAGAGATTTCCGGCGACAAGAATAATCGTTCGCCATTAATCGGCGAAGAAAACTTCACTCCTTCTTCCATGATTTTACGCATTTCACCTAACGAAAAAACTTGGAAACCACCTGAGTCGGTTAGTATCGGCTTATCCCACCCCATAAATTTATGCAGGCCACCGAATTTTTTTAATACCTCCAATCCTGGGCGCAACCATAGATGAAACGTATTTCCCAAAATAACTTGGGCGTCTATTTCGTTGAGCTCTTTAGGGGACATTGCTTTTACCGAACCATAGGTTCCGACAGGCATGAATATGGGAGTTTGAATTACTCCATGATTCACAGTCACCTGTCCGCGCCGGGCAGCACTCTTTGAATCTTTCTTTATTAATTTATAATCAAGCATGTGGAGTATTTTGGTGAGTAACTGTTAATAGCATGGCGTCACCATAACTAAAAAAACGATATTTTTGTGCAATGGCATGTTGATACGCCGCGCGAATTTCATCATAGCCTGCAAACGCTGACACCAACATTAATAAAGTGGATTTAGGCAAATGAAAATTAGTCACCAGCCGTGTAACCGTGTTGAAATGGTATCCCGGCGTTATAAACAGTCGGGTATCCGCATTGCCTGCTGTTAACTGTCCTGTTTGCGAAGCGGATTCCAAGGCCCTTAAGCTGGTGGTACCAACTGCGACGACATCTCTTCCTGCGGCTTGTGCAGAATGCACAGCTGCAACGGTGGCCTCTGGTAAGTTATACCACTCGCTATGCATATCATGTTGGGTTAAGTCTTCGTTGCGAACTGGCTGAAAGGTACCGGCCCCCACATGCAATGTGACATAAGCAAATTGAATACCTTTGGCCCGGCACTGTGCCAATAAAACGTCATCAAAATGAAGACCGGCGGTAGGCGCGGCCACAGCACCGGGGACTCTGGAATAAACTGTTTGATATCTTGTTTCGTCGAATGCATCGGCGGTATGTTCGATATAAGGTGGTAACGGTAAGGTACCGTAGCTTTCTAATAGCTCGAACACATCACTAGGAAAATATAATGTATAAAATTCACCAACGCGTTCCCCTACTTCAACGTTAAATGCATCGGCCAGCCGAATGGTGCTGCCAGGAGTAGGTGATTTCGATGCGCGAATTTGTGCTAATACACTGCGTTGTTCTGAAGTATTATGCAACACTCTTTCTACCAATACTTCCACTTTTCCACCGGTTTGTTTAATGCCGAAAAAACGGGCTTTTAGAACGCGGGTGTCATTGAATATAAGTACATCACCTTCAGATAATTGATGTATGAGGTCAGAAAAATTTCTATCAGTGAATGTTTTGCCCGGCTCAACATGCAGAAGGCGCGACGCGCTACGATTTGGCAGCGGTGTTTGGGCAATTAATTCTGAAGATAAATCGAAATCAAAATCGGAGAGAAAATACATATCGCGCTACTCAAGTGGAATCGATTTTGCTTCAGCCTGTTCTGCAAACAGAGCATCAACGAATCCAAAATGTGAAAAATCTTTGATACGCATCGGATATAAAGTACCATATAAATGGTCGCACTCATGCTGCACTACACGTGCATGAAAGTCGTCCACTTCACGGACAATCAAGACCCCATCAACGTCAACACCTTCATAACGAATACGAGCCCATCGTGGCACCATGCCACGCAAACCCGGTACGGATAAACATCCTTCCCACCCTTCTTCTAGATTAGAATCCAACGGCTTAATAACCGGATTGATTAACACTGTTTGCGGTATTGCCAAGTTATCTGGGTACCGTTCACTTTCATCAAACCCAAACAATACTACCTGTAAATCGACGCCAATTTGCGGAGCAGCTAACCCAACTCCATCGTTAGCGCGCATGGTGTCCAACATATCTTCAATCAATTGTTTAAGTTCCTGAGAGCCAAACATTTGTGAAGAAACGGGTTGCGCAGTTTTTAATAAGCGGGGGTCGCCCATTTTTAAGATTTCACGAATTGTCATGGTTTAAGTCTTGCCGGAAAATGCCAATATAAAAGTTAAAAAAGAAGTAATACACTGAGTACGGATGATATCACCTCCAACAATGCACCTGTTATCTTCGATTATTACTTTAAAATTCGACCTTCGGGCCGTTCTTCACATAAATAACGTTAATAGCGTTAATAGCGTTAATACCGGTACGACGGTGTAACTTGCAAAAAGGTGCTGCCGTCTACTCATGATTTTTTTATTAATGAAAAAAGCCATAAAATATCGAGATGGCTAAAGACCAATTATTCGCTCCTCGCAAAGATCACGATTTAGGACCTATCATGCACCAACTTCACTTTGAACTCACCGGCGAATACATAGAGCTTAATAATCTACTAAAAATAATGGGACTTTGCGACAGCGGGGGTGCCGGAAAAATGTTGGTAGCCCAAGGGTATGTCCGCGTTAATGGTCAAAAAGAGTTAAGAAAAACGTGCAAAATCCGTGCGGGGCAGTTAGTACGTATTGGTGACGTTCAGATTAAAGTAAATGGAAAAAAAAGCATTACCCACGATACGCACTCGTAGAGGTAGCACAGTCACACCGCGATTTACCAGATCGTAATACAACGGGTTGCAGTTTTTTATTATGTAATTGATTTACTATTCTCAACGAAAATTACCGACAACTGAGGAATCACCCTATATGCGCACAGATAATCACTTAATTACTTACCGAAACGATTATGTTCCTCCCAGTTTTTGGGTCGATACCGTTGAAATGGGAGTAGATCTTGATCCGGATGCAACGCACATAGCCACCCGCACTACGCTTAAACGGAATTCCGCCAGTAAGGAAAAAGACCTAATCCTATTTGGCGAAGCATTAAAACTCATTCAAATTCGACTTAATGGCCAAAAATTAGCCAGAACTGCCTACCAGATTGATAAGCATTCTTTACGAATTTTTAACCCTCCCGATGAAATCACGTTGGATATCGAAACGCAAATTTGCCCAATCAAGAATACGTCATTGTCAGGTTTATACGTTTCTAATCACAATTTTTTTACCCAATGTGAAGCGGAGGGTTTTCGTAAAATCACTTATTTCCAGGATCGGCCTGATGTGATGGCAAAATTTACCGTTATGTTGCGGGCGGATAAGAAGAAATATCCTGTGTTGCTCTCCAATGGCAATTTGATTGAGAAAGGAAAATTGAGTCACGGTCGCCATTACGCTAAATGGGAAGATCCCTTTAAAAAGCCCTCTTACTTATTTGCCTTGGTGGCCGGGAAATTAGTTTGCCGGGAAGAGAAGATAAAGCGTCAGTCTGGTCGGAAAGCATTGCTGCAAGTTTGGGTAGAAAAAGGTAATTTAGGTAAAACTCAGCATGCTATGGATTCATTACAAAATAGTATCGTCTGGGATGAGCAACGGTTCGGATTAGAATTAGATTTAGATCGCTTCATGATCGTGGCAGTTTCCGATTTCAATATGGGCGCGATGGAGAATAAAGGGTTGAATATTTTCAATACCAAGTATGTGTTAGCTAATCCCAACGTAGCTACCGATACCGATTATGCCGGTATTGAAGCGGTGGTCGGGCACGAGTATTTCCATAATTGGACAGGAAATCGTGTGACTTGTCGTGACTGGTTCCAGCTATCCCTAAAAGAAGGCTTAACCGTGTTTCGTGATCAGGAATTTTCTGCTGATATGGTTGGCACCGATAATGGCCGAGCAGTTAATCGTATTGCCGATGTGCGTCTACTGCGCCAGGCTCAATTCCCAGAAGATGCTGGTCCGATGGCGCATCCCGTGCGCCCAGAATCTTACGAAGAGATCAATAATTTTTACAGCGTGACCGTCTACGAAAAAGGCGCAGAAGTCGTACGAATGTATTACACCTTGTTGGGTCATACGGGCTTTAGAAAAGGAATGGATCTCTATTTCCAACGACATGATGGTCAGGCAGTGACTTGTGATGACTTCCGCGCCGCAATGGCTGACGCCAATGGTCGTGACCTGACACAGTTTGAACGGTGGTACAGTCAGGCTGGCACCCCATGCCTGAAGGTAATGACGAAATACGATGCGGAAGAGGAAATTCTTGAATTAACCTTTACGCAATCTTGCCCTGCCACTACAGGACAAAATAAAAAGTTGCCATTTCATATCCCGGTGGCGATGGGACTATTGAATGCCGCGGGCCAAGACATGCCATTGTATTGCATGGATCAGGACAATCCTACCGAAAGTAATACGCTAGTGCTGGAAGTGACTAAAGCCCGGCAAGTGTTCCGTTTTACCAAAGTCACTGAGCAACCCACGCTATCTCTTTTGCGCAATTTTTCTGCACCAGTTGAGTTAATCATTGATTATACCGACGCCGAACTAGCTCATTTGCTCGCGCATGATAGTGACGCATTTAACCGATGGGAAGCGGGCCAGCGCTGGGCGATGCGTTGCGTAGTAAACTTGGTCAAAGCTGTCCAAACACAACAACCATTAAAGTTGGATCTGACATTTATTGAAGCGTTACGCCTTATTTTGAATGACACCAGCCTGGACGCTTCCTTCCGCGAACAAATCTTAACGCTACCTTCCACAACCAACATTGGGGAACAAATGAGGGTCATCGATCCGCAGGCAATAAAATTGGCTCGAAATTACATGCGCAGTGAAATTGCGCATCACTTACGTGTCGAATTACTGTCTACTTACCAGAACAATTTAACGCCCGGAAAATACAGTCCCGATGCAATTTCAGCAGGTCGACGTGCGTTAAAAAATTGTGTGCTTTTTTATTTGCAAGCATTACCTGAAGCAAATACATTTAAATTGGCGTATAACCAATTTAAGCAATCAAAAAATATGACTGACCGGGTTGGTGCGCTCAATGCCGTGGTGAATGCAGAACTTATTAACGGTTCGGCTAGCGAAGCTAAAGAGGCGAACAAACTTATGAGCAAAGCGCTGAAACAGTTTTATAACGAATTTAAAGATGATGCTTTGGTGATTGATAAATGGTTTTCATTGCAGGCGACTGCTGACAATACAAATGTTGCTAAAATTCTGGAATTATTAAGCCATCCCGCATTTACGCTACATAACCCTAATCGTGCACGCAGCCTGATTTTTGCATTCTGCAATAACAATCCCACACAGTTCCATTCTATTGACGGCAGCGGTTATTCCCTTTGGGCTGACTGTGTGATCTCGCTAAATGCAATGAATCCGCAGGTTGCAGCGCGGCTGTCACGAAGTCTTGATCGCTGGACCAAATACACGCCAGCGTTACAAAAATTAATGAAAGCCGCATTGCAAAAAGTAGCCACATCAAAAAATATGTCCCGGGACGTTCTGGAAATTGTGAATAAGGCGCTTGCAGCATAAGTGAATTTAATTGATTTCATGAATGAAGAAAAAATGCCTTTGTAAAAAATTGTTTATAACGGTGCCCCCGTTCCTATGTTCTCTTCCATCTTCCTTTGGGAATAGAAGTAGAGAGAAGAAATACTTGTTACCCGAAAGAAAAATATTATGAAACGAATCAGTCTCACGCAACATCTGGTTGAAGAACAACGTCTCAATAATAATATCTCTGCTGAATTACGTCTGTTAATCGAGGTCGTCGCACGTGCTTGCAAGACCATTAGCCATGCTGTCGGCAAAGGTGCATTAGGTGAGGTGTTAGGCAGCGCAAACACCGAAAATATTCAGGGAGAAGTACAAAAAAAATTAGACATTCTGTCAAATGAAATCTTGTTAGAAGCCAATGAATGGGGCGGTCACCTGGCTGCGATGGCGTCAGAGGAAATGGAATCCATTCATCTAATTCCAAACCGATACCCCAAAGGCGAATACATGTTGTTATTTGATCCTTTAGACGGCTCCTCTAACATTGATGTCAATGTTTCTATAGGCACCATATTCTCCGTATTAAAAGCGCCAGAAGGTATGCAAACGCCTGTTGAGCAAGACTTTTTGCAACCGGGCTCTCAACAAGTGGCTGCAGGATATGCACTTTACGGCCCGCAGACTATGCTGGTACTGACCACTGGCCATGGGGTCAACTGCTTTACCTTGGATCGCGAAATGGGTTCTTGGGTATTAACACAGCGCGATATGAAAATTCCCGCGGACACGCAAGAATTTGCAATTAACGCCTCCAATGCGCGTCATTGGTTTCCCCCCGTTACCCGCTACGTCAACGAACTATTGGCAGGGTCGACAGGTCCTCGGCAGAAAAATTTTAATATGCGTTGGATAGCTTCTATGGTGACCGATGTACATCGTATATTAACTCGTGGTGGAATTTTTATGTATCCAGCCGATGCTCGTGAGCCCGGCAAGGAGGGAAAATTGCGGTTGATGTATGAGGCCAATCCCATGGCAATGTTGGTAGAGCAAGCCGGCGGAGCGGCAACTAATGGCAAACAGCGCATGTTAGACATACCGCCTGAAAAATTACACCAGCGAGTGGCGGTGTTTTTGGGTTCTAAAAATGAGGTGGACCGTGTGACTGCTTACCATCAATAGGTAACTTAGGGCCGGACTACAACAATTCACACGTGATACGCCCGGGTAAAGCCAGTGACGAAGCAGCCGGGTGATATATTCAAAACATCTCCTAATTATTCTCGGGCACATAGAGAGTTCAATGATTTCTGACGGAATGGCCCAGAATAGAAAGGTTAAACCAAGCAGATGTTACCTTGGTGGGAAACTACTATAATTAGGGCCATCCAAGGCCCATTAAATAATTGACAATCATGAAAAAGGTACTAAATTGAAAACGGGCCGATGCAGATTAAGCATCGCCGGATAAATATACTCACGCCAGTCCTGCTATTAGAAAATAATGGCGTCAGAAAGCTTAATAATCTGAAAGTCCTAAATGCAAAACTATTTTACTTGTTGGCGTTCATGTCGAATTATGATTCTGATCACCGCCATTTGTTCAGTCTCTGTGCACGCTGACACCTGTCCGAAACCCGATAAATTTAAGTTGCAACCCCATGGGTTCTTAAGTACGGAAGATAAAGTTTGGCATTCTGAAACTGGCGGTTATAAAGATATGATGAACAATGCGTTACCTATAGTTTTTCAACGAGTTACTGTCACGGAAGACGCCAACGGCGATACCAAAGTCGGCGGATGCCACTATGAAATTAGAAACAATATAACAAACCGACTTGTCGTTCGGTTACTGATGTTGCCTCCGGAATCCAGCAGAGTTGTTATCCAGACAACCGAAAACTGGAGTAGAGCCAAGGCCAGCAGTTCTGAACGTGAATGCGTAGCTTGGGGGAAAAAAACGTGTGAATTCACTTTCTTAACGGGAAACCCTCATACTACCGGCTTCGGTGAAGGGGCTAATCCCTTTGGAAGATGACCTTATAAAATTTAAATTTTAAAGTGCCCAGTTGATTGAGGAAAAGGACGCAATTTATAAAGATAAACGAAACAAATTTGTAATTAGCTGTCTTACGAAACAACAGTGGACATATAAACCTCTGTTTGCCCACTGCAATCTGTACAATATAACGCAGTATGTTTTAGTGAGGAAAAAAAGTTGGGGTAGTAAAAATTTATTGATGTTCAACAAGGAGAAAAATTATGAATACGAAAAAAATCCTGGTAGTCGCTCTTGCGGCTGCCATGCAATTGAACAGTACATCGTTCGCTGCAACGCCAACATTTGGCACACCACAACCTGCGTATCCAAACACATTTAAGGCGGTTACTCCAAACGCATATTCGGGTAATTTCGTCTCATCCGGCGATAACAATCAAGTATGCTATGACATGGTGGCATACATGTTAGATAAAAGACTGATCGAACAGCCCGTAACTGGGGATTTGCACGGATTTAAGATCGACGCCCCTACTAATTCGATTAATGGCCCGGTGGCAATTAATATATCAACTGGCACTTCATCCATTGACAAGAAATATTTAGCTTTTGCTTTAGATCCGGGCGCATCGATGGTAGGCGTTATCGTAAAAGGCGGAACTAATTTTAATTTATATAACTATGTTAATAAAAATTTGATGTCTGATTCTTGGCTATCGTCGCCTTATCTCACTGGTAAAACAAAAGTTCCGGAAATTAGTCATTATAATGTCTGTTATACCATTGAGCCCCAAGTTGAGCATCAGGGATGTACCCCAGGCTACTGGCGCAATCATGCTGATCGCTGGTATTCTCCTACCGGGGAAGTTACCCCTACTGCTAGCTTCGAAACGGTATTTGGGGTTGATCCGAACCCATTAATACCTGATTTTACTTTAGGTACAGGTATAATAAATCCTCAATTTTATGGCACCTTTGTATATCACGCTATAGCTGCATTGTTGAACTCCTATGGTGGCACACCAAATATGAGCGATAGTAAAACCGTGAGTTATCCTTATACACCTGAAGACGTTCTAAAGATGGTGCAAGATGCTGTCGCTGAGGGAACTATAGAAACTACAAAAAATCAGTTCGCGGCCGCAAACGAACTGGGCTGTCCGCTTTCAGGAACTAGGGCGGTAGCTGTTGAAAATTCGTTTCTCACACCGTAAGCTGTAGTCAGAGCGTGGGCGACAACTTTATGTTGCCTACGCCACTCACATCAGCTAGAAAATATAACTATAGCTACTTGGCTTTAACACTATAGGTATTTTTTGGTAAAAATATTGTCCTCACATTATTGCTCCCACGAGCTTTAGCGAAAAAAGTTATTAGTGTGAAGTTAAAACATGTCAGTGCCGTTCAACGTACCACAATGCCACCATTGCCACGCAGAGGAATAATAAACTCGGTAACACGGCGCTCACTAGAGGTGGCCAGGTATTCAGTAAGCCAATATGGGCGAACACTCTGTTCAATAGAGAGAAAAGAATGCCGATCATAATTCCGGTGAAGATTTTTAAGCTCACACCTCCTGACCGGAAATGTAAATAAGCAAACGGCAATGCTAATGCCATCATCACGAGCACTGCAAACGGATAAATTACTTTTTTCCAAAAAGCGATTTCAAATTTGTCTGCGTTTTGCTTATTGTCGACCAAATGCTTTGAATACAGCTTTAAATCATAGGCGGTCATAAAATCGGTATCATTATCGGCAGACGATGCTGACAAGATAGTAGGTGTAATTTCTGAGATCAGATCAAGATGCGCTAATTTTTTTGTTTTAACCGCGGTTTTTCCTGTCTCGTCCATTACAGTTGGAAAATAAATTTCTTCCACATTATTTAATCGCCAAATTGAGCTCCCTTGATATTCCGCCTTTTCAGCCGTTACTTGCTTAATTAACCGGAATTGATTATCCAGATCATAATATTTAATCCCCATCAATTTGCCACCCGAATCAATCATACTGACATTCATAAACCGAGATCCAATAATCTCACCGGTTAATCCTTCAGACCGAATTAAATCTTTCGTCCATAATCCGGATTGGATATCTTGCGCTAATCCACCATGTAACGCCCTAATTTTATATTTGTTACTAAATTTAAAAGCAGCAGGTCCAAATAGTTCACCAAATAGAAAAGTCACTATAACTAACAACAATCCAATCTTCAGCAACGTACTGATAGCCTTGGCCATGGAAAAACCAGAAATACGCATAACCGTAAATTCAGAGCGCGAGGCAAACTGCGCCATAACAAAAATCGTACCAATTAATGCAGATAAAGGCATATATTCATAGACATAGCCCGGTATTCCGAGAAAGACAAAACATATGGCGTTTATTATTGTATAGCCTCCAATTCCTACACTTTTAACTTCATTGACAATGTCAAAAAATGTCAACAAAGCAAGAAACGCTAACAAAACAAAGCACACTGAGCGGACAATTTCACGCGCAAAATATTTTTCTAAAATTGTCATTAAAATCTACTCTTATTTGGACTGACCTGTCTCACTAACTTTATCCATAGTTGAGCCGGATGATAACGGCTATTCACTTTCAAGCGCCAAGAAAACAGGAGAACAATCAGCAACAAAAATAAGAAATGTATTGGCCACCAGGCAAAGGCAAAAGAAAATTGAGACTGGGCCACCCATGCTTGAGATACTTGTACAAAGTTGTAATAGAGAACGCAGAGAAATAGAGCGAAAAGAAAGTTCGCAGAACGTCCCGAACGTGGGTTCACATAACCTAAAGGCACGGCTACCAGCATGAGCAGTAAACACATAAGAGGTAATGAAACACGCCTTAATAATTCCGCCATGTTGTCCGGGGTCTGGTTCTCCCAGAGTGCACTAACTGTCAAGGATTCTGCTTCTTTATCGGGCATTAGTTTCTTTTCACCGGTATCAATCAAAACACCATAACGATCAAACTTCATCAATTGGAAAGCTCCTTCGTCAGAAGCTACATCATAACGGCGGCCCTGATGCATAATTAAAAACTTATCGCCAGATTTGTCCATAACCGTTTCGCCATCTTTGGCGATTACAACGCTATGGTTATTGTTTTTAGCTGTAGTAACAAAAATATTTTTTATTTTTGACAAATCTCCTGCGACACCTTCTACGAAAACGACGCGCCCATTCGAGGCAGATGCATAAAATTTACCGGGGGAAATTTTACTAATATCGGAGCGTTGTTCGAACCGGTCTGTGTAGGCCGATTTATGAAAATTTGCCCAAGGCGCTACAAAAAAAGCTAAGAGTGCGGTAATCAGACAAAAGGGAGTGGCAAAACGTAAAATTTGTGGGATCCAGTACGATAAACTCACACCGGAGGCAGACCATACCACCATTTCGGAATCTTGATAGCTACGGCTAATCACCATAAGTACCGAAATATATCCCGTTAACACCAGAATAAGAGGTAAGACGCCAAGCGCAGTGAATCCAATTAGGATGAAGATATCGTCAGAATTAACCTGACCGTTAGCGGCCATACCGAGAATCTTAACCGGCTTAACAGTAATGGCAATGGTGAAAAGAATAGTGAATACAGCACCAGCTGTACTTAACAACTCACGTTGAAGTGCGCGCTTAAAAATCATGAAGAGAGCTATAATCCCGGATTTACCGGATAAAAGAAATGAGGAATGAACGTGGACTTTAGCATAAAAACAATCGATAAAAAAAGTAACCTTTCAAACATTAAAGCTGCGTGCATCGTGGCAGGCGTTTATGAAAATAAAAAATTAACGCCCGAGGCCGAGGCGCTTAATACTCAGGGCGCAATCAGCGCAGTAATCAAATCCGGGGATTTAACTGGAAAAGTTGGCAGTACCCTAGTGCTACGAAATGTAGCCGGCGTAGTGGCTGAGCGTATAGTTCTAGTTGGCTTAGGGAAGGCGCCTACAGTTGAAACACAGAACATTATAAACAATGTTACGTTCACAAAAGTTGCACAGTCGACAGCACAATGCTTAGCGACGCTTTCCGCCGCGGACGCGCTTATTACGCTTCCCTTATACGCTGAGAATTATCACGCCGCCATTCGTAGTTTAGTATTAGCAATGCGTGCTACTGCTTACCGTTGTGATGAGTTGAAAAGCAAACCTGAAGTGGTTTCCACAGGGGTGAGCAAAGCAATATTTGCAGCACTTAATAAAGATCTGGTTAATGCCAAAGCTAGCCTGACGCAAGGTATCGCGCTGGCCAACGGCATCGCGCTCACCAAACGTCTGGCTGACTTACCCGCAAATATTTGTACGCCCACCTATTTGGCGAATGCTGCAAAAAAAATCAGCACAGAATTTAAGGCAACTTCGGTAAAATTATCCATTGAAATTTTGGACCGCAAACAATGCCAGGCGTTAAAAATGGGCAGTTTTTTATCGGTAACTAACGGCAGTGACGAACCGCCGAAATTTATTGTTTTAAAACACCTGGGTGGCAAGAGCAAAGAAGCCCCGATTGTCTTGGTGGGGAAAGGTATTACTTTCGATTCAGGAGGTATTTCGTTAAAGCCCGGTTTGGGCATGGATGAAATGAAATACGATATGGGTGGTGCTGCCTCGGTGCTAGGCACGATGCGGGCGATTGCTGAGTTAAAACTAAAACTTAATGTGATCGCAGTCATTCCCTCTTGCGAAAACATGCCCAACGGACGTGCCACCAAACCGGGCGATATCGTTACCTCCATGTCGGGCCAGACCATTGAAGTACTAAATACCGATGCTGAAGGCCGATTAATTTTATGTGACGCATTAACATACGCGGAGCGTTTTAAACCCGCAGCGGTAGTCGATATTGCTACGCTAACCGGGGCTTGCATTACGTCATTGGGCCACCATAATTCTGGCTTGTTCACCCGCCACGATTCGGTGCACGACCAGTTAGCAGATCAGTTGTTAGCTGCTGGGGTGGACACCGGTGATACTGCGTGGCGCATGCCACTTGGTGACGCCTATCACGAGCAACTAAAGTCTAATTTTGCCGACGTTGCTAACATTGGGGGTCCTGCTGGGGGAAGTATTACTGCGGCGTGCTTCTTAGAGCGCTTTACCAAAAAATATACGTGGGCGCACCTAGACATTGCCGGAACAGCGTGGAAATCCGGTGCATCGAAAGGAGCGACCGGACGTCCTGTCGCATTACTGACTACATTTTTGATTAACCGTGCAGAAGCAACTTACAAATCATGAAACTTGCTTGCTGGAATGTCAATTCGTTAAAGGTTCGTTTGCCACATGTCTTGCAGTGGCTAAGGGATAATCCTGTAGATATACTTTGTTTGCAAGAGACCAAACTAACGGATGATAAATTTCCGGCGGCAGACATCCAGGCAGCGGGTTATCACGTTGTTTTTAATGGCCAAAAAACCTATAACGGTGTCGCTATTTTGTCGCGACATCCTATCTCTGACGTCGTGAAAAATAATCCTTTTTTTGAGGATGAGCAGCAACGCTTATTAACTGTCACCATTCAAAATACGCGTGTCATCTGCGCTTATATGCCGAACGGCCAGGCACCGGATTCTGAAAAATTCCAATACAAATTAGCCTGGTTAACCGCACTACAGCAATGGCTTGTCGAACAAAAGAAGGATTATCCTGAATTAGCCTTATTGGGTGACTTTAATATTGCACCAGAAGACTGTGATGTCCATGATCCCGTTGCTTGGGAAGGGCAAAATTTAGTTTCTTTGCCGGAACGGGCAGCGTATAAAGCCATGTTGGCTTTACCGCTTGTTGATTGTTTTCGTCTTTTTGAACAAGCGGAGAAAAGTTTTAGTTGGTGGGATTACCGTGCGTTGGGTTTTCGTTTAAACAAGGGAATGCGTATCGATCATATCCTCTTATCCCCTTCGCTTGCAGCGCGTTGCCAAGGCTGTGTTATTGACCGGTTGCCGCGTAAATGGGAGCAACCCTCCGACCATGCGCCTGTCATTGCTACATTAATTTGAGCCAGTTCACTGGGGTTTGATCATTAAACTCTGGTTAGTCTCCAAATCGTCATCCCTAGGTGCTTTTGTCCGAATCGTCATCTCCAAGTGCTTTTGCCCCAATTGTTACCCCGAGTGCTCTGGTGCAAATCTTCACTCGGAAGTGCTTTTATCCAAATCGTCACCCCAAGTGCTTTTGCCCAAACCGTCATCCCAAGTGCTTTTGTCCAAACCGTCATCCCCAAGTGCTCTTGTTGGGGATCCAGGGGTTTTCTCTAAACACTTTTACTACGCTTATTACCTGGTTAAAAGTTTTCACCAGCAGCGATGTTAGGTTTCTTCTTCCTACAGAAATGAAAAATTAAGAGGGAAAGACTCCACTCGTAATGTTAATTTTCTTATTCACCGAAGCCATGTTGGCGGCACAGGCACTTAACGCGCCACTGGCTCGCCCTCTTCGCACTCATCGTTACCCATAAGTTTTTGGACTATTTAAGGCTAACATCTTGTGACACGTCGCTGCTGGATATTCTAATCGAGATCCCGTATCGTTCTTAAGTTTGACAGGAACCACTACCGAGACAGTAGGCGTAATAGCAATGCTTAAAGAAAACCCCTGGATCCCCAACAAAAGCACTTGGGGATGACGATTTGGAGATTTTCCTCTGCAATAAAAACTTCAGAGGGAATACATAGCGCCTTCGCGAGATTGACAGATGCCTAAATGGCTGCAATCGACTAGGTCATGGAGTTATTTGAAAATTGCACGTGCAAATGGGAGGCGTTCATGTATGTGCAGAGGTCTTTCTCATAGGAAGTTTGCTCAGCAGGCTCTGACTGCACTGCAGATCCTAAAATCCGGATGAATTAGTTTTTTGTTAGACCCGTGAGTTGAGGATGTAACCTTTACGAAGAAAAGAACGTCACCGAAAAACAGTGCGTACGTGTTTACCCCATTGTGGAAACTCCTTATATCGGAGCCCCACATAATGCTTTACTCTGTGAATATGCGATTAATTCAGAAAGGAACCTGGTCATGATTTCATTCCCTACTAATAACACTGCTACCGGCCGTCCGTATCCTGTTAATTCCTCGGGTATGGGAACTCAACACACGGTCCGGAAAGCCGATATGGTGAAGGATTGGATAGAGGCCAATCTCTACGATCACAAGCTTTCTGTTGATAATTTAGTGCAGGACGTTGCCAACGGCACCTTTCCTACGGCGTTTTCGATAACCTTAGATGGAATGGTGTTTGATTTGGGACCGAAACGGGAAATCTTTTTTCCGGAAAACGTGACGTTAGAGAATTGTCAGGTGAGATCCGGCAAGGTGGGCTTTCATCGCGGTACTGCCGAGGCAATCTTAGAAGGTGCAACAGTCGTCGCTTGCGGATCGGATGCGACGGCAAACGCCACGGCAAATACGGCTAAATCTTATGCAATCGCATTCGGCGCGACAGCTAATGCCACAGCTCCCTATGCTATGGCTTATGCAACCGTATCCGGCGCGACAGCTAATGCCACAGCGAGAGCTTTTGCGGATGCAACCGCATACGGTGCCACAGCGAATGCCACGGCTAAGGGGGCCATAGCCGTGGCCAAGGCATCTGGTGCGACAGCGAATGCCACGGCAAATGGGGCCCATGCCGTTGCCACGGCAACGGGTGCGACAGCGAATGCCACGGCCAATGGGGCTTATGCTAGTGCAAGCCAATCCGGCACAATAGCGCATGCTACGGCGGCCGGAGCTACAGCTATTGCTTCTAATACTGGTTCGATCGCCTTTGCAAACCATCCGTTAGCTGAGGCGCTGGTGCGAGCGGATAATGCTAAAGTGATCCAGCATAACGAATTTATGGCAATACGTCCGAATTTGGATAATTTTTTGGATAAGAATGTGACCCGTCGAGAACGCGCTGGCGCAGCGTTTCTGGTGGGCATGGCGTTCTGTGATGGGAAGGACGTCAAGCAAAGTGATACGTTTTCTGCGATCTTTTTAGGTTTAGCGTGTGAATTAGGTCATCCTAATGCGGCTTTTGAACTGGGAGAGCTGTATTCAAAAAAACGTTCTTGGTTTAGGCAGGACCATCGAAGAGCGGACGTTTGGTATTCTACGGAAACTCTTGATCAAAAGAAGGGAAGAGAACTGGCGCCAAAATATACGTTATTGTTACAAAGCAATGAAGACGCTAATTCTTCTCTTCATGATGTACCGGAGGATGTACTAAACTTGATAAGAAGTTTTCTCAGCAGGCTATGATGGTCAAAGCCATAAAACCGATATCAAATCGTATTTACACTAAATAGTTGACATGCTCAGAGCTTATGCTACTGCCCTGATGGTAAAAGCCTTCGAGCTCGCCCCTGCCATTTTTAGTGACCATCTGCAGGTTGCAGAGTCTAATTTTATTGATTGGATGCAAAAATTGTTAGGAGGTAGAGACATAAACGGAAAGTCCCCTTTTACCTGCAGTGCTGTTTTATCTGGTGAAATGCTTAGCGATGCAAGAGAGCAGCGCAAGTTTAACGACATTCTCGCCACGATAAAACCGCCTGCATGGTAAATGGGAACGGGATCTGAACTACTGAGCAATATGCGAAAATCCCAGACTGCATTATTCCTGAGACCCTTGCCACAGAAACTGGACAAGGCTGACGCCTTTTGAATTATTCACCTGACATCAGAAGAATAATCTTCACCACGAGCGCCATGAAATGCATCAATATGAGTGTGCGGAAATCATTAAAACCAAAAGCTCATTTGCAATGGATAAAGCGATGGTTGAGGTGTTTTATCTGGCTTTGAATAACATCTGCCAAAAATGGACCATGCCCATCAAGTTTGTAAAGCTACATTATACAATCCAGTTTGGTCACCCCTTGCTAACCTATTAACTCATACCGCGTTATCATAAAACTCAGAACAGCCGTTACGGCAATAAAACCAATTCTGGTCAATCGATACATACTGAACGTCTTTCTTCGTTGAGACATCCGTCAATTATTAAACACCCTACCCCATCCTCACCTCCCCCTCAAAGAGGAAGGGACTTATACTGGGGGCCTTTTCTACCGATGGGCGTAATAATAAAGGGCACATTAAATAATTACATTTTCCACTCAAAACTGCATAGTGCCGGTCATTTTTTCGCGTTCTGATTGAGCCAATATTGCTTTAACACGCAAGCTTGAAATGTAATTGACCAGATCTCGGGGTATAAGTGAAAATACTGATTCGTTGCTTTGTTGAGCTGCTCGCATCAATTTATATTCTTCACCTTGTTCTCTCATTAATACTAATTTACCGGGTTCATAGCCTCGTTCAGCTGCTATTGCGAAAAATTCTTTAGCTTTTACTTCATCTTTTGCGCAGTTATACAAACCTTCTTTGTACACTTTTCCAAGAAAATAGGGAGCGCACTTTAAGTATTCTTTTTCGATGACCGCCTTTGTCAACAATTTCTTCATATTCTCAAGTTCAATACAAACACTCTTTAGTAAATAGTTACTGATGAAAGCCTTTGTCGACGGTTCCTCGCTATCCAAGTCAAAGGATTTTATAAAAGCTGGGCGATTTAGAACTCTGGAGCAAGCATCGCCCGCATCGTTTTGCCAGTAATGTCTGGTATTATGCGCAATACCATTCGAGATTTCCAAGATGTCTATAGCAGTTTTTTCATCGCCAAAAAGTAAAATCTCCAGGCCTGCCTCAAGAAGCTTGTTTGTAATAATTGTTATATCACGCTGGTTATGATCTTTTATTACACCATTATAAATGGCTTTACACATCTCAATTGCTTTATGAGGCCGCCCCTTTTCAACCATTGAGAGCGCATAATTTATTTCGTTCTCGGCCGACATAAATTCCCCTGAATATTTCTTTTCCTTAATTGCTTGCATCAGAGTGGCTATTTTAGAACGAGTTTTTTCATCAGACTCCGAATACCCATGCTTAAGAATAGCTGCGAATTTATCAGATAACGATTTGTTAAAAAAATGGGAATGTGGTTTGCCAAAAAAGCCATATTTAAAATCAATCTTATCAAAAGGATGATAGATCATCAGTAGACCGTCGATCCTCCCTCTATTCTCATTCTTACCCAAGCATTCCTCTAAGCTGGCCTTTCCAGTCAGAAAGTTTACAAACTGTTCGTCAGGGACAGCAGATGTATACATAATGCTTAGTATATTTTGAAATCCAGCGTCTATTTTTAACCCCTCGATTAATTCACGATTTTCTTCTATTCTGCTTTCTAAGTTAATCACCTGGGGATCGGCTGCGCTATTTTCCTTTGTCAGATTCGGGTCATTTAAACGGAAAGCCCCACGAGGAGTATTTAAGGGGTGTGTGATAGGCAACATAGGTTAACTTTCTATGGTATAGGTGGGATGCAACGAAAATGGCTAGCCTTATATTCAGCCGTCAAGGTAAACCGATACCATGGTAGATTAATTCCCCAAAGGTTAAATATGGCCCCGTTACAACATTATCGGTCACGTACTCCGTAGCGCCTATTGTGGATATCCCTTAGGGGCAACCCCATTTCTTCCCCTTTAACGGAGACTTTCTATTGGACCATCCCAAATTCGTGGTCACGCCAATAAACATTGAATATCAGACTAAGAACACTATCGCGAATTGCATGCTGCGCTACAAAGTCAATGGCACTTCTTTCAAGTTGCCTGGCCTGCGTTGCTTCTCCTTACGCCATATAAACTACCGTACCGGCGGTGGAGCAAGGGTTTCGCAGTGCATGCACTGCGCTTGCGAAACGGACTTTCCCTACCAGGAAAGTTTCCTGAGCTCAAGGGTTTCGCAATGCATGCACTGCGCTTGCGAAACGGACTTTCCCTACCAGGAAAGTTTCCTGAGCTCAAGGGTTTCGCAG
>JAJNBE010000086.1 GCA_021155915.1 Solimicrobium sp.
AGCTCGATATTCGTAAATAATATATTGATGCCTACGTCCATGTGCATCGAATAGTTCTTCCCATCCTGTTTCCAAATAATTTGCCCCGTTCCAAAGTAAGGATTGGGTGTTTTTGGCTCCCTTCTGACCACATCCAATAGATAAGTGGCGGAAGGCGGCGGGCGTAATAATAAAGCCGACGCGGAATCCGAAGCAGTTTGAATGATGGGTGGTAGAGTTTGGGTGGTAGATAGACGGGGAAACGCGGCTTCTAGGGAAGCGTTTGATAACAATACTCCGCTCCCCGATGAGGATAGCTCAACCTCTGTCTTTACAACTTGAGCTGAATCTATAATTTTTTTTTGTGGGGTTTTTTTAGTGCGTGGTGATGCAGTAAATGCGGTGATTGCGGGAATAAAAGGAACTTCTTCAATAATGAGAGTGAGTGGAACAATTTCGGCCCGGCGAAAAGGTTCAAATACCACATTGCTCACAAATTGCAGCAACGCTACATGCGTCACCACAATAAGTAAAAGAATAAGCAGAAAAGAAGAAGTGCGCCTTTGTTCCAACATGCATGTATAGGGTTATTCTACTTTCCAAAATAATTCAGGCAGCAGAGGTTTCGTTTAAAGAGGGCAAGCACTTTCGCCAGAAAGGCAAATCTCGTAAGTGCTATGATTGGTGATCGTTATCGTTCGCTTGTGCCCTCCTTCCGTAACATCCCCGGTTATGATTCTTGGGAAATAAATAGTTCCTGGAACGGCTTCGAAGTGTATCTTCCTTAAACCGGTATTATTAAGCCGTATTTGTGGATTAAGGGCTGGGTCGAATTTCTTTAAAGCTATCTTTACATTTTCTTGTTTTCCGTTTCTCACTGCTAGCGTCATATACTCTTTTAATTCGCGATACGAATCCTCAGAATTTAAGCTGATAATTAATTTACCTCCTGGACAAATCCACTTCGGTTTAGAATTATACAAATTATCATAAAAGGAGATTGGCCCCTGTACTGGCTGGCAAGGTTCTGCTAATGCCCCGAGCGGCAACAAACAAAACAAGAAAAATAATTGGGTAGTTAGCCTCTTCATCTTCATTACCTACTCTCCAAGAAACTGTTTTTTACATAGCTTTATTTTACTTTAGTATGCATAACTACAGTGCACAAGCAATTTTGACAACGTAATCTTTGTTTCTGATTAATTTCCATTACAATTGTTGTCTCTTGACCATACCAAAAAGCGCGAGCAAGATAGCCGACTAATTTTAATTATTCCCTCTGGAGCAACCATTATGACGCAACCCACCCCTTTTTCTGAAGATGCATTCAACAATAGTTTGAGTTATATAAAAAAATTATGGAGTGGGATGAATGCGCCGGGGACGAATGCCTCTGGTACGCCGGCAATGCCAAGCATGGGAATGCCCATGCCGACTATGTCGCTGGAGGAATTAGACAAACGTATACAGGATTTGAAATCGGTTGAAGCATGGTTGAATATGAATACAACCATGCTGCGCAGTACCGTACAAGCATTAGAAATTCAACGAGCAACTATTGCCACCTTGCATTCCTTGAGTTCTACCATGGCCCAAACTATGCAGAGTAGTTCTGGAACTACTTCAGAACAAGCAGATAAAGACTCAACGAAAACGGAGGATAAGGAGAGAGCGCCTAACCCTGAAATGTCTCCTCTAATTAGTCAATCTACGGCGTGGTGGAATACTCTTCAAGAACAATTTAAGCAAGCGCTTGGAGTCGCTTTAGATAAAAGCGCCGCTAACTTTGAAACAGTCAAGTCGGTGGCTGAAGATGCTGCAAAGGGCGTAATCAAGTCAGCAACGAGTTTTGCCCCTAAGTCAGCATCCAAGTCAGTGGGTAAGCCACCAAACAAATCCCCAAGTCAGGCACCAAAGAAATCAGCAATTAAGCCAACAAGCCAAACAGCAACTAAGCTAACAAACCAATCAACACCTAAATCAGCACCCAAATTAGCAGCTAAGTCAGTAAATGAGCCATCAACTAATACTAAAATTAAACCTGTAACTAAGGTGGCCCCTAAGAGTGCAGCGATGCGTAACTCGCCACTGTCACCATCAGGAAAACGAAGAATTAATTAATACCGATAAACTGAGTTAGTAAGCAGAAAATGGTTAAACATGACATGCCGGCTAACTTCTCAGCGCACGCTCAAACTAAAGGAAGAGGTTTGCAATGAGGGCGCGTTGATGCTTTAAGCGCTTTCTAATGAAAATGGTCGGAATTTATCCTATTAAGGTGAAATATGATGAAGAAAAAATTTTTATGTTTTTTATCTGCATTGATAACCTTTTCTGCTCATGCAGACGAATTAAAAAATTTTAATGAATTGAAAAGTTCAATTTATAATGGCAAAAAAATCAATATTGTAGTTCTCCTAGATCAATGTAAGTCAACGGAAAATAGTTCTAATTCAATTGCCATGTCAGGTACCTTCAGCCCGGACGCTTTTATGATCAGCAAAGATCAAATTTTAGCGTCGGACTTGCATTTCACCAGAAACAGTCCTGGCTACAAAAATCAATCGGTTTTCGAATTTACTACTTACCGTTTTAGTACAGACAATAAAGTGACTCTTCTAGTACAAACGTTGAAGGCTACAAATTATTCTCCATTAGGAAAAGAACGTATATTGAACTGTTCGGTTACCTCTTCAGTTAAGTTATTTAGTGACACACAAAGTGCTGCCCCTTTTTTAATTAAAAGGTGAGCGTAAACGAGCTTTTGGCTGAAACACCGTAAATACCAGAAGGCATTCGAAACACTGTATTTAGACACCCTCAATGGTTTAGGAGTAGGGGTTGGTCGGCCGCAGAACATATCAGAGACCTATGCATACAACCTTAGCGAGAAAGCCAATGACGAGGCGCACGGAGCGCAGCTACCGGAATTTACTTGGTTACTTGAGGATGGCGAGCATGCGCAACGCAGTATTTGGGTGGCGTAGTAGGTTGTTCACAGTTCTCAACGATATGCATCGTTGACATTTTAGGGTTGTTGGCGCCCTGCACAGTCTGTCAATGTGCACAAGCGATGGAGTTGTTGCAGCTCCGGGAGCAGGTAAAAGAGCTGACCTCCATGTTCTCTCGCATCTGAATTGAACTACAATGTCGAATTCTTTAAAAAGCTACCTCTGCTGTGACCAATCTCGTTGAAATTCGAAACTTACATTTTGCTTATGACGATCGTCCGATATTGTCGGACCTGACGATGCAATTTCCGCGCAATAAAGTGATTGCGGTAATGGGCGGTTCGGGTTCCGGTAAAACGACCATACTGCGTTTGATTGGAGGATTGCTTTCTCCCAATGCCGGTCAGGTTAGTTTGCTGGGTGAACCCCTTGCCAAACCCGGTAGTCCCACTCTGTATAAGCAACGCCACAAAATGGGGATGTTATTTCAACAGGGCGCTTTATTTACTGACTTGACGGTGTTCGAGAATGTCGCCTTTCCCCTGCGCGAGCACACTGATTTGCCCGAATCCCTTTTGCATGATTTGGTATTGCTAAAATTAAATGCAGTAGGCTTGCGTAATGCAGCCCAATTGAAGCCGGTCGAAATTTCTGGGGGCATGGCGAGAAGAGTCGCTCTAGCACGCGCTATTGCGTTAGATCCACAGATCATCATGTACGATGAACCCTTTGCTGGGCTGGATCCTATTTCGATGGGTGTTATCGCTAATTTAATCCGTCAGTTAAACGATGCCTTAGGTTCCACATCAATTTTAGTGTCGCATGATGTGCATGAATCTTTTTCAATTGCAGATTATGTGTATTTCTTATCCCAAGGAACGATAGTGGAGGAAGGTACACCGGCTGATATGCTGAAATCTGATCATCCTTATGTTCAGCAATTCATAAACGCAACTCCCGACGGCCCGGTGCCGTTTCATTATCCAGGCAAAAGTTTGTCACAAGATTTTGGTATTGGGACCGATTATGATTGGTAAAACGATTTGCAAAAATATCTGTGAAAAAATTACTCAACTTGGTCATAAGATAAGGGTAGTGTTAGCGGACCTGGGGTTGGCCCTCCGCACTCTTTTAGTTATCGTGTTTAATGGAGCGGTGTTGTGGAAGCGGCCACGTCTTGTTGCAACTCAAATTCATTTTATCGGAAATTATTCGCTAGTTATTATTGTGGTTTCTGGACTATTCGTCGGGCTGGTACTTGCCTATCAGGGTTTTTATACGTTAAGTCGTTATGATTCAGAAGAAGCGCTGGGTTTGCTGGTAGCGTTGTCGCTAACTCGTGAACTCGGCCCGGTTATTACCGCGTTATTGTTTGCAGGCCGCGCAGGGACTTCATTAACTGCTGAAATAGGACTGATGAAAGCGGGAGAGCAATTAGCCGCGATGGAAATGATGGCCGTTAATCCAATCCAACGTATCCTGGCACCACGATTTATTGCTGGGTTAATGGCGATGCCAATTTTGGCTCTCTTATTTACCACCATGGGAGTTTTCGGCGGTTACCTCGTGGGAGTACAGCTAATCGGTGTGGACGAAGGTGCTTTCTGGTCACAAATGCAAGGTGGTATTGACCTGTGGGAAGATATTGGCAATGGGATTATCAAAAGTGGAGTGTTTGGTATTGCGGTGACATTTATTGCTATATATCAGGGTTACCAGGCAAAACCCACTCCGGAAGGAGTTTCCCATGCGACAACACGCACGGTAGTAATCTCTTCTCTAATGGTATTGTGGTTAGACTTTGTACTGACTGCGTTAATGTTCAACTAGTTTACTGGGCGCAACTGCCCTGCTTTTTTTAACACTAAAAGTAGGAAATATGAGCGCACTTTCTTTTAATAGCAACTATAGTGTAATTACCAAGTTCGACAATATTGGTGGCCTTAAGCCGCGCGCTCCCGTCAAAAGTGCCGGGGTAGTGGTGGGTCGGGTTGGCGCTATTAATTTTGACGATAAAACGTTTCAAGCCGTGGTTACATTGCAATTAGATAATCGCTACAAGTTTCCTAAAGACAGCTCCGCCAGAATTTTGACGTCGGGCTTACTGGGGGAACAATATATTGGCTTGGAACCAGGGGGGGATATCAACGTTCTAGTTGCCGGGGACAAAATTAGAATGACACAATCGGCCATTGTTTTGGAACATCTTATTAGTCAATTGGTATTTAGTAAGGCAGCAGAGGCGGCAGGGGACAGCAAATGAAACTGGAAGCAAGTTTGTTACGGTTCGATACAAAGATGATGGCTAAGTCTGGTACTTTAGCCCTATTGTTTCGGCTGAGTGTTTTATCGGTGTTATCGGGATGTGCCACGCTACCGGCGGGCACCCAACCATCCCCATCGGATCCATTCGAACGAATGAACCGCACCACTTCTGTTTTCAATGACAAGTTTGATAAAAATATAGGGCAACCGGCTGCACGTGCTTATGTCAACATTTTTCCGCATTTTGTTCAAACCGGGGTAGGGAACTTTTTTGGTAATATTAATGACGTCTGGACGGCGCTAAACAGTTTTCTACAAGGCAATGCGGCTGAGGGGTTGTCCGACATCATGCGGGTCAGTGTAAACACGACATTTGGATTATTAGGTGTATTAGACATCGCTGCGGAAGCCGGAATTCCCAAACACCGCACCGATTTTGGACAAACATTAGGTGTCTGGGGAGTGCCTAACGGACCCTATTTAGTAGTACCTTTCCTGGGGCCGTCTGTAATGAGGAATGTTGCCGCATTACCAGTCGATTATCGCGGAGATGGGTGGTCTTATTATCGCCCGACAACGGATCGTAACATGGGATCAGCATTACGTTTACTGGATAAACGCGCGGCCTATTTAGATGATTATTCCTTGTTGGAAGATGCCGCATTAGATGAGTACCTTTTTATTCGTGACGCTTATTTACAGCGTGTTACTGGTCAGATTGAATTACGTAAAAATAGTAGCAAAAATCGGGCCGATGCCCTCGAATTGCAAAAGCAACCAGAACAGGAAAGTGAGCTGGTAAACGAAGTGAGTCCGAAAACAGGGCCAAGCTGACTTCATCTTTTACCAATAACTCAATAAAATTAATTACGTTTAAGAATGGATTATTAATGAATACGATTCGAAAATGGTGGGTATTATGTATGATGGGTTTCGCCTTTGCTTCAGGCATAATGCCAATCGCTAATGCAAGTGGAACAGTGGATACTACTCCGTATGATTTAGTTAAGCGCATCAGTCAGGAAGTATTAGATGCTGCAAAAAAAGATAAAGATATTCAGGATGGTGATAGGCAAAAGATAGCAGAACTGGTTGAAAAAAAAATTATTCCATACGTTGATTTTCAACGTATGACGGCAATGGCGGTGGCGTATCACTGGCGATCTGCTTCGCCAGAACAGCAACAAGCATTGGTCAGCCAATTCCACCGCTTAATTGTCTTTACTTATTCCGGCGCTTTGTCCAAAGTGAGAGATCAACAAATTGAATATAAACCATTTCGTGCTGAGCCAGGCGATACTGAGGCTGAAGTCCGTAGCGAGGTTATTTCATCCCGTGGCGAACCTATGCAACTCAGTTATCGTTTACGGAAAGAGAAGGATGGCTGGAAAATTTACGATATTAATGTGCTCGGTGCCTGGTTAATTGAAACTTACAAAAATAGTTTCAAAGCCGAAATTGATAAGTCGAAAATCGATGGCTTGATAAAAGTTTTGACTACCAAAAATGAGAAGTTAGCTACCTCATTTGCTAAGAAATCCCCATAATGTTTACCCCGGCGACTGAACTCAGTTATAACAATATTTCAACGCAATTAGCCTTAGGCTTTGCCGCGATTGAAGGAGGCCAAACCCTCATCGAATTTAGCGATACGACTCATATCGATTCAAGCGCAGTTGCGTGCCTATTAGCCTGGAAGCGTCATGCTCAACAACGCGATGTGAATCTGAAATTTAAGCACTTACCCGCCAACTTGACCAGCCTGGTTGCGTTGTACGGTGTAACCGAGTTTTTGTGATGGGAAATAAGCATCAGCCCATGGCGGCCATACAGATTACACAGGTTCAAAAAAACTATGCAGCGTTGCAAGCGCTAAATGACGTCTCATTGACGGTCGAACAAGGCGAGTTTTTCGGATTGCTCGGACCAAATGGTGCTGGAAAGACCACGTTAATTTCCATTATCGCCGGCTTAATACGTGCTACGTCAGGTCAGGTCTGCGTTATGGGCCACGATGTTGTCAGTGATTATCGTGCAGCACGCAATCAACTGGGTATGGTTCCACAAGAGTTAGTTTTTGACCCCTTTTTTACTGTGCGCGAAACATTACGCATGCAGTCGGGCTATTATGGTTTAAAGCATAACGATGCATGGATAGACGAGATTATGGAAAATCTGAATCTCGTCAATAAAGCGGACACTAACATGCGTGCGTTATCGGGCGGGATGAAAAGACGAGTATTGGTTGCCCAAGCGCTAGTGCATAAGCCTCCGGTCATCGTCTTAGATGAACCGACAGCCGGTGTGGACGTGGAACTACGCCAGACATTGTGGCAATTCATCGGGCGTCTGAACCGGGAGGGGCATACCATTGTGTTGACCACCCATTATCTTGAGGAAGCGGAAGCTTTGTGTGATCGTATCGCTATGTTAAGAGATGGCAAAGTGGTGGCTCTAGATACCACTAAGGCGTTATTGCAGCGTGTAGCAGGATCTCAGTTGCGATTGCGCTTATCCGGGGCGACTCTGCCCCATTCATTGCAGGCGATACAAGTCTCAGCCGATTCACCCTACACGGTTTTCAGAATTAATCAATATGCTGAAATTGAACCCATTTTGACAACGCTTCGAGAGTCGAACTGTGTAATTGAAGAACTCCTTTTACAACAAGCGGACTTAGAAGATGTGTTTATGCAAGTCATGAATGGTACAAAGAAATGATCGGCTTTCAAACTTTATTCTATAAAGAAATTTTGCGCTTTTGGAAGGTTGCGACGCAAACCATAACCGCGCCAATTTTGACGGCGATGTTGTACCTACTTATTTTTGGTCATGTGCTAGAGTCCCACGTGCAAGTATTCAAAGATGTGCCCTACACGGCTTTTTTGATTCCCGGATTAGTAATGATGAGCGTATTGCAAAATGCGTTTGCCAACGCATCTTCTTCATTGATTCAATCAAAAATAACCGGAAATTTAATTTTCATCTTGCTTCCCCCGTTATCTTACTGGGAAATATTCGGCGCCTATGTGCTAGCGTCAATGGTGCGTGGTTTAACGGTGGGGCTCGGCGTGTTTCTGGTGACTATATGGTTTGTCGATATGCCGGCCAATTTATCCAATGCTGCACCCGGATGGATCGTCATTTTCGCTCTTTCAGGTGCGGCCATGTTAGGTACGATGGGACTCATCGCGGGAATATGGGCAGAGAAATTTGATCAATTAGCTGCGTTCCAAAATTTTATAATTATGCCTGCAACCTTTTTATCAGGCGTATTTTATTCCATTCATTCTTTACCACCGGTTTGGCTCGCCATATCGCGATTTAATCCATTTTTCTACATGATAGATGGTTTTCGCTACGGGTTTTTCGGTCAATCTGATGTGGACCCTGTACAGAGCTTACTAATCGTGACCATCTTCTTAATTTTTCTAGCTGGTACCGCTTTGGGCTTGTTAAAAAGTGGTTATAAATTGCGAAACTAGATTTAAATTGAGTTCCCTGCTGTAAACTCCCTCTCCCGTTTATTTGCAACCTACACGGCAGAGGGAGTAATTATTTGAACTGCCCTGATGAATAAGGAATCCATTGTGTTACCAACACCAGAACAAATCAAAAATTATATCGCCGCCGGCATGGAATGCAGTCATTTAACGGTGGAAGGCGATGGTCAACATTTTCAAGCGACTATCGTATCCGTCTCTTTTATTGGTAAACGGTTGATACAACGTCACCAGCTGGTGTACGCGATTTTGGGCGACCGAATGCGAGAAGAAATTCACGCCCTTTCCATGAAAACATTAACGCCGGAAGAATTTAATGGATAAATTACTGATTACGGGTGGCGCACGGTTAATGGGTGAAGTCTCTATTTCCGGCGCTAAGAATGCAGCACTGCCAATTTTATGTGCTGGACTATTAACCAGCGATGACCTTCATCTCACTAACTTACCTTTGTTAAACGACGTTTCCACTATGGAAAAATTGCTGCGCCAAATGGGGCTGCGTATGTCAATCTCTGGTAATTCGGTTACATTGAATGGTAATGACGTTCATCATCTTGAAGCTCCCTACGACATGGTAAAAACCATGCGTGCTTCCATCTTGGCTCTAGGGCCGCTATTAACCCGTTTTGGTGAAGCTAAAGTATCGCTACCGGGTGGCTGTGCAATTGGTGCGCGACCGGTTGATCAGCACATCAAAGGTTTGCAAGCGATGGGTGCAGAAATCACCCTAGAAGCCGGTTATATCCATGCCAAAGCCAAAAAATTGAAAGGCACTCGCATTGTGACCGACATGATTACGGTCACTGGCACAGAAAATCTACTAATGGCTGCCACCTTAGCGGAAGGAGAAACCATTTTGGAAAACGCCGCGTGCGAGCCTGAAGTGGTTGACCTGGCCAACTTACTGGTTTCAATGGGTGCACAAATTAGCGGCATAGGAACTTCACGTCTGGTAATACAAGGCGTGGCCAAATTACATGGAGCGCAGCATCAAATTATTTCTGATCGCGTAGAAGCTGCCACATTTCTTTGTGCAGTCGCAGCAACCGGCGGGGACGTCATATTGAAAAATGTTCGGACCGACATCTTAGATGTAGCACTCGATAAACTACGTGAATCCGGTGCCATACTAACTACGGATATGGAAACAATTCGTATTCAAATGGCATCACGACCTAAACCGATCAGCTTTAGAACCACGGAATACCCTGGTTTCCCTACCGATATGCAAGCGCAATTTATGGCCCTGAATTGCATTGCCAATGGAACTAGTCATATCACAGAGACGATTTTTGAAAATCGCTTTATGCATGTACAAGAATTAAATCGGTTAGGTGCATCAATAGACATTGAGGGGCATACTGCCATTGTCCAAGGTACTGAAAAGTTAGTTGGTGCGCCTGTGATGGCAACGGATTTGCGTGCATCGGCAAGTTTGGTTATCGCAGCACTGGTGGCCGAAGGCGATACTTTAATTGATCGGATTTACCATCTGGATCGAGGTTACGACAGGATGGAGGTAAAGCTTTCGGCGTTGGGCGCCACTATCAAACGGGTGTCGCATCAGATATCGGAGACCATGCATCACGCATTAGGCTAGAAATCTCTATTCTCACCGCCTCCAGAACACAGAGCCTTATTCCATAAGCGCTCATTGACTATTTAGATATCAATGCATACACCATTAACGTTAGCTCTATCCAAAGGACGGATTTTTAATGACACTTTGCCGCTATTAAAATCAGCGGGAATTGTTGTTCTTGAGGATCCTGAGTCATCACGAAAATTAATCTTACCTACATCTAATTCTGCACTGCGGATTATTGTTGTGCGCGCATCAGATGTTCCTACTTACGTGCAATACGGCGCCGCCGATATCGGTGTGGCGGGTAAAGATGTATTAATAGAGCATGGTGGCGTAGGCTTATACCAGCCCATCGATTTACAAATTGCGGCCTGCAGAATGTCGGTAGCCGTAGCCCAAGGATTTGATTATCCCCGCGCGGTACGACGAGGTTCGCGATTGCGCGTGGCGACTAAATATGTAGAAATTGCGCGGAATCATTTTGCTAGTAAAGGCGTGCACGTGGATTTGATTAAGCTTTACGGCTCCATGGAGTTAGCGCCATTAGTAGGCTTAGCGGATGCGATTGTTGATCTTATCAGTACCGGCAGCACCTTACGTGCTAACAACTTGGTAGAAGTAGAACAAATTATGGCAATTTCTTCACGCCTAATTGTGAATCAGGCTGCATTAAAACTGAAGCGCGAAGTATTGCAGCCGATTCTGGCTGCTTTCGAGAGAGCTTCTTCATGAGTTTTCTGGGGTTTTCCTACTCCCCTTTGTACCTTTAACGCAAGGGTGCAATTTTTGGAAGTGTGCAATGTTTGTAAAGTGCTTAACAAACCTGCGGCTGTAACTAAGGAGCCGTCCAGAAGAGTTCCTACGCTTTTGGCAACAATTATTTCAGTTGGGCTGCTCCACCGTCCGTCACTAAGCAGCCTTTTGAAGACGTAACGCTTAAACTACCGCAGGTCACTCTGCTAGTGACGAAAAATGATCGGGGAAATGAGCTAGGACGTAACCTGATTTTATTACATAATCATACTGACGTTGCTTTTATGGACGCTATGATAAAAAACATAGATTGGGTAATAAGTGCGTTCGACACCATTTATCTTCAATGCGTACCAACGAATTTTATGGAAGATCAAGCATTTAGTTCCATTTTTGAATCGCCGCTTGATTTCACTCACGATTTTACGAAGGAAAATCTATTTTTAATAGACTCACTTAGCCTAAATGAAATAAATGCATTGGCTCGTTCTATTAAAGAAGAATATTCTGCCGATGAACACAATTTCATTTTATAGAATAAGATCACTGGGTTAAAAAAATTTGTAAAGATACCCAGAAACCTGAAGCAAAGTACATAGCGACTACTTAAATCCCCTCTTGCATGCATTATTTCTCCTAAAATTTACTTTTTTTTCCAAAACTTGTCATGAAAATGGGATGCAGATAAAAGGGGTAGAGCCAGAAAATTATCAAGTACGGTCAGACGAACTTAAGCGTGGTAAAGCATCCTTAAAGGACCTCGCTCATTCCTTAGATGAACGGACCCGAAACTTGGATGTACGCGCTCAATACTTAAATCGGGAACAAGGCAGCATGGCTAATTATCAATTAGACAAGGAAAGTACTAAATTCTCGAATGATAAAGAGCAACTCAGACAGGATGATGTTCAATACCATAAAAAACTAGCTCAATTCAGACAGGATGAGAACCGCCTTATGAACGATCGGGATCAGTCCATGGTGCAATCTTTATCAAGAAATCATTCCCATTCACAGAACGCATTGTTTATTGTCGGGGCTGATCATGGTCAAGGTTTAATAAAAAATTTGCATAGCTCCGATCCAGAAAGATACTATTTTGCAAACATAGTTTTAGATAAAATTGGCGATGCATTTTCTAGCAATCAAGGATATTCATTTAAGAATGTAACAAGAAAAGCGATAAATACTCTCGCACAAACACTACAATCCTTTTACGAAGAGCCAGATTTGTATATAAAAAGTGACTTGGAGTTCTAGTCACAAAGGCCGGAAAATTTCCTCTGAGCTTGCTGCTCGAAACTTTTAATGCGTCAGAAACCTGTTTTTCGTACTTTAGGGCACATAAATCCTTTGTTACGGAACGAGTTCGTTTTCATAATCAAACAAATGGATATCGTTAACTAGTTGTTTTAAAAGAAAAACCAAATAATATAGGCTTTGTGGCTAGGATTCCTAAACAGGCGCTAAAATTATTTTCTAAATCACACCCTGAGGCGAATAACAGTAAAACGGCACTGGTCCGCTGCATTTCACATGCCACAGCTTAGCAATAAAATAGCAATTGCTAATTTATTGCTAATGCGTAGCAAGAGTATTTTGCTCTTATCTTAATCCATTGACGAAGATGGATTTATGAGTTTATTTAGAGTACCTTTTATTTTTTTAGAATTATTGGAGACGAGATGATAGGTAGCCTTAAAGGGAGTGCGTTTAAACGAACTAATACGGGAGCGAGCACCACATTCCTCAATCACAACTTTTCTGACCGAACCCTAGCGGGTCACGTTGAAGATACGGAAGCAGAGAGGTTCTTTGCGATATATGAAAGGCTTTTTTTATCCGACCAGTACGGTTCAAGCATTCTTCAACGAGTCAATCAGATTCAATTTGGCATCGAGAACAATCAACACGATATGTCTTACTTAATTGAGGAGTTGTTAAGGGACTTATACATATACTATTGTGATAAGAATGAGGCTACAGCGGCGAAGGAGGTGAAGACCCTCCTTCATGAATTAGGCAAAGAATTTAAAATTGAAAATTTTGTACAGTTAGTAATTTCATCTAAAACAGTATCTGTGTCATCAGAAAAGAATTGGCTTTCTACAATTTCCTATGTACACGATGATTTGAATCATGGGGTAACCTCAAAAAACGTCGACAGAACCAAAATAATCCTGAATAAAGAAAAACTACCAGAACAAGCCGTTCCTGAAAATTTAGCTGTTTTTTCTGTTCCGACCATATCGAACATTACATCAACTTATTGTCAAAAATCGTGCCCAACCTTAAAAGATTTTCTCAAAAAACCTGACCAAACGATGCTTGGCCAAGTTGCTGTCGAGAAGCTGATAAAAAAAGAGGTGCCGGCTAAGAAAGACGTAAGAGTCAGAGCAAAAAAAATGCCGGGAATTTTACGGCCTGGTGTTGCAGCTGGGTTACACGAAATTGTACCGACCAATCAAATAGAAATTTTGGCACGTATAAAAGATGACAAGTTCCGTCTGGCAATAGGACTAATACAATCTGGTGCACGCACTTCAACAGCACTTACTATATTCAATCAATATAACCAAAAATATCAGGCCGATCCTGATAAACATCTTGTTGCTCATACTGGACTATTTTATCCGGCACCCAGTCATACAAAGGGTCAAGATGATGCTCACAATCAGCTGAGAAAGCCGATCGAGGATTTCGCGGAATTCTCGGATGATCAAATGCTAATTCATTTCGTCAATCAACACCTTAACATTTCCCCTCATGGCAAAAAAATCATGGAAGATCCAGGTATTACAGGAGAGGTTTCTATCTTGAGCCAGATTGGGAAGATCAGTAAATCGTTACAGCGATCAGGAATTAACATTTGGTATTCAAAAAAGCCCTTTAGGCCAAGCGCGGTTAAAATCCCGTTTGACTGGCAAATCGAGCCGCTTAACCCGAGCTATTCTGAGCTGATCGAGAAGTTGTTGGCCTCTATACCACGAGTAGAGCCTGTAAAAACGAGTAGAGCAAAATTTGCCATAAAATTGCACGAACAACGTGAAGAAATGAAAGATCGAGTTCGTGCAGTGATAGATAGTATATCTCCGAATTCAGGCGCTAGCCCTGATGGAAGAATCCGTTCACCAAGTCCATGTCGTACTCCAATTGAATTACATCATGAAACCACATACACAGGCGGAGATCATCAAGATGGATATGAACGCCCTCTTCCTGATTTGCCGACTTTTCCAACGCTTGCTGATAAAGCAGCTTGGATAACGGCACCACAGCGTTTAGGCTTTAAAGACACATAGAATACTATGTATTAGTGTCATTACCAAGGGAAACTGTCCGACTAATTACCGAGCGATTTTGTCGTTACAGACTACCCATTAACCCGTATTTTGGTAAGGAATTTTTGCCCTATTCAAAAGGTTAGCCTTTTGTATTCTGAGAGCGGTTGTTTGCATTTCAGCTCTTAGCCAGACATTTCGAACATTAGAAGGACTGATATCGAGCTGCTGAATTTTCTTAAGCTGCAACGCTACCTGGAGTTGGCCAAGATGAGGATTTCTTAACGAGAATTCGATAACCAAATTTTCCAGATTTGATTAGCTCGGTTTTTATGGTGGTGATTTTCTTTAAAGGTACGCTTAAGTGCTTGTGATCCTTGTTGCTTAAGGATTTTCCTGTTCTTATATATGGTTTGTCGTGACACCCCGCTTTTTTCAGTAGAAGAGGTTCTTATTTCAATTTTTTGCTTAGCAATGGAGGACCTCAGGGGTGAGTCCATCAGATAAAATTTATTTCCATAACTAAATGTAGGGTCATTCCTTATTTTCCGATACTCTTTTAGACTAAAAATTGCATCTAAACCCACCTGGTCAGCAAGGGGGTATATTCAGAAATGGGGTTATTAGAGTTGACGACGATATTTTTATTCCAATAGGAGGGGATAAAAACATCCTTCAGATACTGATTAGCTGTATTAGTGTCATTACCAAGGGGAACTGTCAGATCGGATAGCGACTACTACAGTTAATGGTGTTAACACCAAGCGATTTTGTCGTATCTTAATTACCAAGCGACTTTGTCGCATTCCATTACCCAAGGGAATTGACGGACTCATTTTATAAGTGCTTTTAATTGACGGACTCATTTTATAAGTGCTTTTATGTATTCCATTTTGAATACAAAGGAGCACAGAGGATGATCGTCATGGATTCTTATGCCCAACTTACCGTTGATATCATAACTAAAGTAGCTGAAGGAAAAATTACTCCCTGTAATGCGGCGAAGATTCTCAATAAATCTAGACGAACAATTGAACGCTATCTTCAGCACTATCAGGCTATAGGTATTCAATTTGTTGTTCACAAAAACACGGGTAAATCGCCCGTTAACAAAATAGCCGATTCATTAAAAGCTAAAGTGCAGAACTTGGTTAGGGCAAAGTACTTTAAACCTTGCTCACTTAAAGGAAATGCTTAAAGAGAAGGAAGGTATTCAACTAGAGAGAGAAACGCTGAGGAATTGGGCCCATGAAATTCATCATGTTAAAAGAGCTAAAAAAAGACGAGCTAAAGCCAGAAAAAGGCGCGGTAGAATGGATTCGCCCGGTCTCATGCTCCAAATGGATGGCAGTCCCCACAACTGGTTTGGTCAGGAAAAGTCGTGTCTTATTGCTATCATAGATGATGCTACGAGTGAAGTGGTTGCGGAATTCTTTCAGTCAGAGACAACGCTTGGTTGTTTAAAAGTGCTTAAAGACGTTATTAAAAACAAAGGAGTTTTTAAGACCTTGTATGTGGATAGAGCGGGTATTTTTGGGGCCCCAAACGCTGTAATTTCTCTCAGGTACAAAGGGCATGCAGTGAACTGGGTATCGAAATAATTTTTGCTAATTCCCCTCAGGGAAAAGGACGAATTGAGCGTTCATTTGATACCTTTCAAGATCGATTAGTCCCCGAGTTAAGACTTCAAGATATTACGGATATGGACCGCGCTAATCAATATTTAAAGGAAGTTTTTATCCCCTCCTATTGGAATAAAAATATCGTCGTCAACGCCCATAACCTTATTTCTGAATACACCCCCCTTACTGATCAGGTGGATTTAGATGCAATTTTTTGGCCTGAAAGAGTACCGAAAAATAAGGAATGACCCTACATTCAGTTATGGAAATAAATTTTATCTGATCGACTCACCCCTGAGGTCCTCCATTGCTAAGCAAAAAATTGAAATAAGAACCTCTTCTACTGAAAAATTTCATGCCTATTTTGCAGAAAGAAAATTAGCGATATCGGAGGTTATCGAGCCAGGTAAATTATCTATGGCTGACTTAGAAATAAAAAAGAAAGTGGATGCTATAGAACTCGCAGAAACGCTTCAGAACGTCACAGAAGCGGCGAGAATAAGTGGGGTATCACGACAAACCATATATAAGAACAGAAAAAT
>JAJNBE010000011.1 GCA_021155915.1 Solimicrobium sp.
CCAACACGCGTATATCAGACTGATCAACCGTCGTTTCGCCGCCTGTTTTGCTGTAAGTGCATTGAATTAGAAAAGGACCTAATTTGAAAAAAAAAAAAAAGAAAAAGACAAGAGATTTGACAGGTCAATACATATCAGATTCCTCTGTTGGATAGGCTAGCTATAGGCTCGCTATAGGCTAGCTATAGGCTCGCTACAGGCTCAAGTGTTCGTTTTTCCGGTTTCCTGACCGCATTAATTCTACTAGTGCTCAGGAAACTTTCCTTGCAGGGAAAGTCCTACGGAAAGTCCGTTCCGCAGGCAGAATGTATGCATTCTGAAAACCCTGCTGCACCGCGACGACGCGGCAACTTATATGTTGCAAGGGGAAGCAACGCGGTCAGGGAGCCGGAAAAACGAATACTTGAGCCTGTAGCGCTTTCACCCAAAGGGCGATCAGATGGAAACTATAAATTTTCAAAATATTCAACACGTTATCGAAGCTAATAAGCGGTCAACAGAGGAATCTAGGATAATGAAAACAAAGGCACTCGCACTACTTCAAAGCGTTTTCGGTTACCCGGCGTTCCGTGGTTCTCAGGCAGAAATTATTGATCATGTGGTGCAAGGTGGCGATGCCCTTGTATTAATGCCAACGGGCGGGGGAAAATCACTTTGTTATCAACTGCCAGCTATGCTCAGAAATGGTGTTGGCGTTGTTGTGTCACCCTTAATCGCCTTGATGCAAGATCAGGTAGACGCGCTGGCCGAAGTCGGTGTCAGAGCAGCCTTCCTCAATTCCTCCCAGACTTTTCAGCAAGCGTTAGAAATTGAAAAAAAAATGCGGCAAGGCGAGTTAGATTTGGTCTATGTTGCACCAGAGCGGCTGCTAACTCAGCGCTGTTTGGAACTGCTCGAAATATGCCCTATCTCCCTATTTGCTATTGATGAAGCCCATTGTGTTTCTCAGTGGGGACATGATTTCAGGCCAGAATACATTAAATTATCTGTTCTGCATGAACGTTTTCCCGAAATTCCTCGCATTGCTTTAACCGCCACTGCTGATCATGCGACGCGAGCTGAAATTATCAAGCGGTTACAGCTTGAAAATGCATTGCAATTTGTTTCTTCTTTTGACCGTCCAAACATTCGTTATCGTATTGTAGAAAAAGCAAGCGGACGTCACCAATTACTTGATTTCTTACGAGCTGAACATACGGCAGACGCGGGAATTGTGTACTGTTTGTCACGAAAAAAAGTAGAAGAAACCGCCGAATTCTTAATACAACATGGAGTCTGCGCCCTCCCCTATCATGCAGGATTAGATACCAAAGTTCGCACCCAGAATCAAGCCCGTTTTTTACGTGAAGACGGCATTGTCATGGTGGCCACTATTGCTTTTGGCATGGGTATTGACAAGCCCGACGTAAGATTTGTGGCGCATTTGGATCTGCCCAAAAGTATTGAAGGTTATTATCAGGAAACCGGCCGCGCAGGACGGGACGGCGCAGCGGCCAACGCGTGGATGTCATATGGCCTGCAAGACGTCGTCCAACAACGTCGCATGATTGATGAATCGGATGCTGACGAAAATTACAAACGCTTACAAAGCGGTAAGCTCGATGCCATGCTGGCCTTATGTGAAACCGTCCATTGTCGCCGCTGTCACCTGCTCAGCTATTTCGGGCAAAGTGAAGGGGCGGAGAAGGCGTGTGGTAATTGCGATATATGCCTTAATCCACCCCATGCATTTGATGCCACCATAGTAACTCAACAGTTACTGTCAGCCATTTATCGAGTAGATCAGCGCTTTGCTGCAGGCCACGTGATTGATGTGTTACGTGGGATGGACACGGAGCGTATCCAACAATGGCGCCACAATAAACTGTCCACCTACGGTATCGGTTCTGAACGCAGTGAAGCAGAATGGCGTGCCATACTTCGCCAGACAATTGCCCAAGGCTACGTGAGAGTCGATTATGACTCCTACAACGCGTTAAAGCTCACCGAAACTGCACGTGCGGTTTTAAAAGGCGAAAAGTCTGTTCAAATGCGTCGTTATGAAAAACCTCAAAAAGCGACCAAACAAAAACGTAGTGTCAGTAAGGGTTACACGGAAGCAAACTTATCCATTGAAACTCAACAGTTGTTTGAAAAACTACGCCACTGGCGTATGGAAACTGCACGCCTACATAACATCCCGGCTTACGTTATTTTTCACGACAGCACGTTGCGCGACATTGCCAAAGCGCGTCCCCATTCATTAGCGGATCTACGTGGGGTAAGTGGAGTTGGAGAGAAAAAACTAGAAACGTACGGTGCGCAAATTGTAGATTTAGTCGCTTTACAAACTTAATTTACCGAATGACATCAAGCTTGACTAAGGGATCATAAACCCTTAGTTGAGACCTCTGCACACCGCCTGCTGCGTGAGCCAAATACAGCAATGGCGTGGTGCTCGCAATCCTCAGGTACTTCAAGTACACTCCGGATGCTGCGTTCCGTGCGCCTTATCTTTAGCGCGCTCGCTACGTTTGTACAAAAGTCTGTTGTTAACACTTTTTAAAAACGACGTCCCAAACGCCGTGTCCTAACTTCAATCCACGCGATTCAAATTTAGTCACTGGCCGATAAGCGGGACGCGGCGCAAATCCTTGCGCTGTATTTTGCAAAGCGCCCTCCGCCTCCAACACTATCAGCATTTGCTCAGCGTATTCTTCCCAGTCCGTAGCGCAATGTAAATAACCACCTATAGTCAAACGTGAAGCAATCAGCTTTACCATCGGCTCCTGAATAAGACGTCGTTTATTATGCCGGGCTTTATGCCACGGATCTGGAAAAAACACATGAACGCCCGCTAACGAATTTGGCGCGATCATATGCGTCAACACTTCAAAAGCATCGTGTTGAATAATATGCTGATTGGTTAATTGTTTCTCACCAATCAACTTTAATAAGCTTCCGACCCCCGGGGTATGGACTTCAACACCGATAAAATTTTTATCTGGCATTTCGGCGGAAATAATCGCACTGGTTTCCCCCATTCCAAACCCAATTTCAAGGACAGTTGGCGCATTGCGTCTAAACGTTTCCTCCAGGTCCAATTCTGCCTTCTGGTAAGGAATACAATACCGCGGTCCCAATAGATCCAACGCACGTGCCTGGCCGCTAGACACCCGGCCAGCACGGGTAACAAAACTGCGAATGCGACGATCGTTGGGATCATAAAGTAGGGGTGATGTAACTGATGAGATTTCAGAGTGGGGATTTTTGCTTGACATGACACGGCTTTATAGAAATTACAAAAAAAATCGAGTGATAAAAAAATTTTCCATACCTCTATAGTGCTCTGGAAAGTCAGAGGTAAATGCTCTCCGACAAGTTCACTTCTGCAAGGCCGGAATTCTATCAGAATCCTTAGAAAACTGATTATTGCGATTAGCTCCGACGCTTCTGCTGATACGAATATCGGTTCCTCATAGTACATATAATATGTTCCGAGGTCTTTCTGCTTTTATCAAACAGCCCCCCCGTCAACATTTTCATTTAATTCCAATTTTATTCAGCTTTAATTAAGGAAATTGTTGATAAATATCACACCACAAAATTGAAAATGGAGTTGAATAGAAGTGCATATTATATGACCATGGTTATATATTTTTTGAAGGAAGTCATCGTCATATTCGAGAAGTTATCGAAACAAATAAACGGTCATAAGAGGAATATGGATTATGTTTTATTATTTTTCTGATCGTCGAGAGGCCGGTCAAACTTTAGCAAAACGTCTAAGTTATCTTGCCGGCACTCCTAATCTTATCGTTCTAGCATTGCCACGCGGCGGATTGCCTATAGGCGTCGAGGTCGCCCGAGCTTTAGAGGCACCGCTTGATATTTTTCTTGTCCGCAAATTGGGGGCGCCTACGCATAAAGAATTTGCAATTGGCGCATTAGCGGAAAACGGTGTGCGTTTTATTAATCACCAGGCCGTTAATGAGCTTGGGCTATCTGAAACCTGCATCGAGCAAATCACCACAGAAGAAGAGCAAGAGTTACAACGACGTCGGCGGCTGTACCGTGGCCACAATCTCCCACCGGAAGTTTCAGGACGTACGGTA
The DNA here is from genome assembly GCA_021155915.1 of Solimicrobium sp. Classification (GTDB taxonomy): domain Bacteria; phylum Pseudomonadota; class Gammaproteobacteria; order Burkholderiales; family Burkholderiaceae_D; genus Solimicrobium. The sequence continues at coordinate 4,095 of JAJNBE010000011.1, forward strand.
ATTATCGTTGACGATGGGCTAGCCACGGGTGCCACCATGAAAGTAGCGGTTAAGGCGTTGCGTAACCAGCATCCAAAAAAAATAGTCGCTGCGGTGCCTGTCGGGGCAGTGGATACCTGCGAGGAATTAAAGCAGCTTGTCGATGAACTCGTTTGTTTGGAAACACCCGAACCATTTCGTGCGGTAGGTCTGTGGTATCAGTATTTTCCGCAGTTAAGCGATGCAGACGTCATTCGATTATTAAAGCAGCCGAAAACCTAAGAAGCAGCATAGAGTTTAGTGGCAGATCCTCAACTCAAGAAAAGGAACATTCATGGCTGACATCGATAATAAATCATTATCAATAATGATCCAGGCTGCTGCGCACCATTTCACGCGCACTATTCATGATTACGACCCACTATTCCAATTACCAAATTGGAATAACATTGAGATAGTACTGCTCGGCGAAGCCACACATGGAACCCACGAATTCTATCGCGCGCGCGCCGAAATTAGTAAGCAGTTAATCACTAATTATGGTTTTAACATAATTGCGCTTGAAGCTGACTGGCCTGACTCTTATAGGGTTAATCGCTACATCAGAGGCATCGGGCATGACGTTGATGCTAACCAGGCGTTAAGCGATTTTAAGCGCTTTCCAACCTGGATGTGGCGCAATAGAGAAGTAATGGAATTTGTCGAATGGATGCGCAATTACAATCAACGACGCGTTTATGAAAAACAGGCCGGCTTTTATGGATTAGACTTATATAGCATGCATGCGTCGATCGATGCTGTCATCCATTATCTTGACAAGGTTGATCCCGATGCGGCAAAGCGCGCGCGACATCGTTACGCATGTTTTGATCAATTCGGTACGAACCTCCAAACTTATGCTTATGCCACTGCGTTTGGCGGTATTGAAGCATGCGAGCAAGAGGTCATTATGCAATTACTCGAGTTGCGGGAGCGCTCCGTGGATTATTTGCAACGGGATGGCTTGATGGCTAACGATGAATTTTTCTATGCCGAACAAAATGCCAAGCTAGTTAAAAATGTCGAAGAGTATTACCGTGCCATGCTTCACCCTGCTCAATCTACGTGGAATTTACGTGATCGGCACATGTTAGAAACTTTAAACGCATTAATTAACCATTTAGAGGAAAGCGGTCGCCCGAGCAAAGCGGTAGTGTGGGCTCATAATTCACATATTGGCGACGCCCGCGTGACGGAAATGGGCAAGCGTGGTGAGTTGAATCTAGGACAGCTGGTGCGCGAACATTATGGCAAACGCGCCCTCAATATAGGCTTTACAACGTACTCTGGCACTGTCACGGCGGCCTTGGACTGGGACAAGCCAGGACAACGTCGTATTGTACGCGAGGCTTTACCTGGCAGTGTTGAAAGACTGCTTCACGATGCTGGTCTATCTGCTTCTTTGTTAATCTTTGCTGAACATCCCGATTTAAAGAATGAATTGAGTATTTCACGGTTGGAGCGTGCTATTGGAGTGGTGTATCGTCCGGACACCGAACGTATCAGCCATTATTTTAAAACGTCGTTATCCGAACAGTTTGATGCGCTCATCCATTTTGATCAAACCCGAGCAGTTGAACCCCTCGATTTGACAGAACATTGGCAAATAAACGAGGCGCCCGCGACGTATCCTTATGGGCTCTGATTGTTCCGAAAGTGTTAGGAAAACTAAAAACCGGGGAAAACGATTTTTTTGCACAACGTGCACATCAGAAACTACGGCTGCTTCCACACTAACGGTTTCCTAAAAAAGCGGATCATTCCAACACAAACGTAATCTTCCCATTAATCCGGTACTCTGTAATTTGATCGTTTTCCACTTTTGCTTCCATATTCTTGATATAAATGGATTTAACGTTCCGCACTGTCCTTCCAGCATCGGCAACAGCCTGTTGTGCCGCATCTTCCCAGCTTTTATCTGATTTCGCCAACACCTCAATAACTTTTAACATTATTTTCTCCTCTTGATGGTTACTGAAATAACACTCATTAGCTCAGCAAAGTAAACTAAATTGTATCCATACTAATCGCACACTTCTCTGCGTATACTTCTGTGCTGGTAGGCTGTACAGGGCGAGCACAATTTGTAATGCTCAACTCCCTACTGCAATCTCACTTAAAAAATGAATAGTCGCAGTTAATTTAACACGCATAAATCTACTGTCTTTGATCTATATCAGAGACTTACCACTTAACGGTTTTAAGATGTGATTGTTTGTTCCCCAGTTTCCACTCTCAAATAGAGTCGAGCTCGCGCGCCTGAATATAGCTCGCGGTAGCTCGTGGGATTTCGGATCGCTTAAATACGTCTGGTGCTCAGAAAACTTTTTCTTGCAGGGAAACTCCGTATCGTAGAAAAAATAGATGTATTCTGAAACACTTGCTACTTCTCAAAAACGTAATCTAATGGAAGTAATAATGACTAGCGCACTATTTCAAACTCAAGTTCAAATTCCTATTGCAGACTTACTTTTAGTAGGCGATTTAATCTTGCCAAAAGATCCCAAAGGCATTGTTTTATTTGTGCATGGGAGCGGAAGCAGTCGGCATAGTTCACGCAATCAATACATAGCGCGCATTTTGCAACGAACTGGAATAGGAACTTTATTGTTTGATTTATTAACTGAGCACGAAGAAACTATTGATAATGTAACCCATCACTTACGTTTTGATATACCATTTTTGGCTGAGCGCCTCAGGTTCGCAACTGACTGGATCAGACATCATGCCTCGACCCAAAAATTAAAGTTGGGTTATTTTGGCGCCAGTACGGGTGGTGCAGCAGCACTAATGGCAGCTGCTGAGCCGGAAAATAACATCAGCGCTATTGTGTCACGTGGTGGACGACCAGATTTAGCTGCGGTGGTCTTGCCCAAAATAGCGGCTCCCACTTTGCTAATCGTTGGCGGCTATGACACCCAGGTAATCGAATTGAATCGCTATGCGTTTGAGCAATTATGCTGCGATAAACGGATGGATATAGTTCCTGCAGCCTCACATTTATTTGAAGAACCGGGTAAGCTCGAGGAAGTTGCGCGGTTAGCAAGCGATTGGTTTATTCACAAATTTGCTCACTCGTCATCACAATCGATTTAACTTAGGGTTACGTACTACTGGACAACTACGGCCCTTAAAGAGCTTCACTCTTCCCTCATGTGGAAAGCCCCTATAGTCACGTCGGCTCTCCTCAATTATCATTTGTTCCAGATATCCTAATTCAAGAAAACGACACCTCCAACTCTATCTAATATTAATCGACATTTATATGCAATTTCCCCACCTTCTACCAAAATTGTCACGCACTCTTCAACATATTGAACAGGCCGAAAATGAGAGGCTTCATTTAATGCTAAGGCAGCCGGACAAACAGCCGTTAATCACAAGACTAAATTCTCAATTTTTTTCTCACAAAACACTACATTCCCTGCTGTGTCAAACATGTTTAATGGAGCAACCCGACGTTCTCAACCTTCTCCTTTCAACCCGGAGTTATACGGTAGAAGTATTAGCCGCTGTGATCGTGGATATAATGAACAATGAGCGAGAAGATAGTGAGGGAAGAAGAATCGTTTCGAAATTACTAAAGAATACTTCGAAAAAAGCTGCCGTATTGACTAAAGCCCTAAATATGATAATTGAGACAGAGACAAATCATGACAATGCGCGTCCTTTTATCGAAAAACTGATCAGGGCAAGTTCGTTAAGCAACGAAGACACCGAGGAAATCATTTATGCATGCCCTTCTATGAGCGAATTTCTTTTGTGGGAACAGGCGGATCGTACACATGCTGATTTACTGCCAGGAGACTATACAAATATTGATGAGACCCAAGTAACGGAACACGGCTCCCTAAAAAAAGCAGAAGGGGTTCTTTCAAAATTCGGAAAGATATCCCTTTTGCAAATGTTACCCGAAATCAAATGCGAAATCGGCCAATTTCTAACAGTCCGGGAACTTCTGCGTTGCGGTCAAGCTAGTTCGGATTTCAATAAATGGATGCAAGAGGCATTAAAAGAATATTCAAAATGTATAGAAATCTCTGAACTATCCGAAAGCGCTATATTGACTTTAAAAAAGGTAAGCTGTCTTAATATAAGCTTGACTGGTGGTGACGGGGAAATGCCGCACATCGGTCGCCTAACAAATCTTCACACTCTCGATCTAAGTCTGACCGAGGTTACAAACCTGGGGCTCCGACACTTGGCAACATTAACAAATCTTAATATTCTGAGTTTAAGTGAAACCGAAATTTCCGATGACGGACTTAAAAATCTTAAAAAACTAGATAATTTACATACTCTTGAGTTAGATAAAACCAAGGTAACGAACGTCGGGTTGGAACACCTGTTAGCATTAACTAACCTTCACATACTTGATTTGTGTGGTACAAAAATTAAAGACGGTGCGCTGTTACCTCTGGAAAAGCTAACCAATCTCCATACGCTTGATTTAAGTAGTACAAAACTTACGAACGCAGGACTGTCGCCTCTAACAAAATTATTCAATCTCCATACAATTGACTTAGCTCGTACAAAAATTACGGACGATGGGCTTCAAATTTTAGGAGAGTTAACTAAGCTGCACACTCTTGGATTAAGTTCTTCTTTCATTACTGACCATGGTCTGCAATATTTACGAAAATTACCCAATATTCAGACTCTTTATTTACAATTTACAGGAATCAGGGGGGCAGGCCTGGAAAAATTTACCCATCTTCACACTCTTGATCTGAGCTACACAGCATTCGCGAATAATGGTCTGCCACATCTTGATAAATTATTTAACCTACACCATCTTTACTTGAAAGGCACAAAAATCAATGATGGCGGGCTATTACATCTAGGAAAATTAACTCACCTTAGGACACTAGATTTAAGTAGCACCGAAATTACCGACGCTGCGATGCAACATTTGGGCAAACTAAGCAATTTGCATACTCTTGATTTGGCTGGAACAAAAGTTACCGGCTCGGGCTTGAGGTATTTGGCAGGGATAACTAATCTCAGCACTCTTTTTCTGAGCCGGACCTCTTCTATACAGGATGGGTTAGGGCATCTAAAAACACTTATAAACCTTCGTACTCTTCATTTGAATACAACAGAAGTCAACGACATCGGAATGCAATATTTGGGAGACTTAACCAATCTATACACTCTCAATTTAAATCACACATGGGTAACGGATGCTTGTATACCTAATATCGAAAAGTTAACCAATCTTCGTAATCTTTACATACATAATACCAATATTACGGATGAGGGGCTGAACGATCTGCGCAAAGCGCTACCAAATGTGCGGGCTTGATACATCTAGCAAATGACTGTAAGCAATGACATGCCGGGTACATATTCTGATGGCGGGCGCGGCGAATACCTAAGCAAAGATTGCGCTAGCGATTTAAACTAGACCCTAACAAAATGCTGGTTTTAGAAAACAGCTTCTCCCCACTTTGTCGATTTCCATTTTCTAGCTAAATTGAAACTTCTGCACAATCTACTGCGCGAGCCAAATACGGCGTTCGGGGTTACACAGTGGTGCTCGCAATCCTCATGTACTCAAGTACATTCCGGTTGCTGCGCTCCGTTCGCCTTTTCATTGGCTCGCTTGCTACGGTTGTGCAGAGGTCTCAAATTGACGAATAACCACCTCAGGCAACGGTATTGATTTCTCAGTTCTTCGGTCGACCCAAACTATTTTCCCGCTCCCTTCCGCGCACAGTATTGTTTCGCCATCCACACGATAAATTTGGTAATAAGTTTCAAAACTGGATCGACCCGGCGAAGCAATGTGCATGTGCACCTCAATCTGATCCGGATATTTTATTGGGCGTAAAAAACTACACTGGGCATTGATCAAAACTGGGCCGGTGTCTGGGTCCTTGGCCGTATCAAAAAAAGACACCAACCATTCCATTCTAATTTGCTCCATATAACGGAAATACACCGTGTTATTCACATGATTAAAAGCATCCATATCCCCCCAGCGCACTGGCATGCGAATTGTTTTTACCAGCCGAGTAAATGACCGCTGAGGTTGTTCTGTTTTTGTCATTGCACGCTTAAACCATCGTCTGCGCTAACTATAGCGCCGTTAAGGAAACGAGATTCTTCAGCTGCCAAAAGCAACAATATTCCATCTAAGTCTTCTGCAAGACCTAAACGATTACGCGGCAAAGTATGTATCAATTTTTTACCTGCCTCGCCATCAAAATAATTTTTGTTCATTTCAGTTTCAATATATCCAGGACAAATCGCATTAACATTAATCCCATATTTACCCCACTCTATCGCCATCGATTTTGTCATATGGATTAATGCAGCCTTGCTCATGCAATAAATTCCCAAATCAGGCAGAGCACGCATACCCGCAACCGATGCAATATTCACTATCCGGTGTTGAAGTTTAGGATCACCCTTTGCACGCGCAACCATTCTTCTAGCTGCTTCCTGCGCGACAAAAAATGCACCGCGTTGATTAATATCCATCGTATAGGCATATTGCTCCGGCGTCACATCCAGTAACCGTTGCATTGACCCAACTCCTGCATTGTTGATCAAAATATCGATTGGTCCGGCCTCTGTTTCAGCATGAGCAATCGCCGATTTGATACTGGCGTAATCGCTCACATCTAATTGCACCATATGGGCGGCACCCCCGCCAGCTTCAATTTCTGCACGTAACTCTTTTAAGCGATCAATCCTTCGCGCTGCCAATACTACTTGGGCCCCCGCTCTGGCCAAGACTTTGGCAAACCGAGTTCCTAACCCGCTGGATGCTCCAGTAATTAACGCGATTTTTCCTTCAAAATTAACTTCAATTCCCATCGTTACTCCTTTAGATAGTGGTTATAAGCTAGCCCGGCTTCTTCAAGTTTCGGCTCAACCTAGCATCATGCCATAGATGAAGCAAACTCAAAAACAGAAGTGATGTAATTTGATGCATATTCCACTTAGCTCTGAGATAATCACTTATTGGCAACACTCCTTCTTTCCTCAACAAAAAATGAAAGCGCGTTCATGACTAGTAATTTCTCAGAGCAATTTGGCCCTCGGGACACAATGGACTATGATGTCGTTATTGTTGGGGGCGGTCCTGCCGGACTTTCAGCTGCCATAAAATTAAAACAGTTAGCGCAAACTCAGCAAAAAGAAATTTCGGTCTGCGTATTAGAAAAGGGCGGAGAATTAGGAGCACATATTTTGTCCGGCGCTGTAATGGATCCGATCGCGTTAAATGAATTGTTCCCAAACTGGAAAGAATTAGGTGCTCCGTTAAATACGGAAGTCACTGAGGATCGGTTTTTAATGCTAACCAACTCCAGTTCCTTTCAAACACCCAACTGGGTGCTACCCAATTGTTTTCAAAACGACGGCAACTATATCGTCTCTTTGGCTAACGTGGTGCGTTGGCTGGGACAACAAGCAGAAGGGTTAGGCGTTGAAATTTTCCCCGGATTTCCTGCAGCAGAAATTTTATATAATGAAGATAATTCTGTAAAAGGGGTTGCTACCGGAAATGTAGGGGTGCGTCGTGACGGAACACCGAGCGCATCATTTCAATTAGGTATGGAGTTGCATGCAAAATACACCTTATTTGCCGAAGGCTCGCGCGGCCATCTCGGCAAACAATTAATACAAAAATTCAATTTAAATGAACACAGCGACCCACAGACTTACGGTATCGGAATTAAAGAGTTATGGGAAATAAGTCCAGATCAACATCAGCAAGGTTTGGTGATTCACACTGCTGGTTGGCCCTTAGACACGGCCACTTATGGGGGCTCATTTCTCTACCATTTAGAAAATAATCAAATTGCCGTAGGTTTAGTCGTTGGGCTAAATTACTCCAATCCTTACTTATCACCCTTTGAAGAATTTCAACGCTACAAAACGCATCCCGCAATTTCTCATTTTTTTAATGACGCAAAACGCATCTCTTATGGCGCCCGATCAATTACCGCTGGCGGACTTCAATCTTTACCGAAACTAACTTTTCCCGGCGGGGCATTAATCGGTTGCGAGGCCGGATTTTTGAATATGAGCCGTATTAAAGGCAGCCATGCAGCAATGAAGAGTGGCATGTTAGCCGCCGAATCCATTGTTACTGCACTATCCGGGAACCATACTGGTAACGAATTAAGCAGTTACCATTCGGGGTTTAAAAACTCCTGGTTGCATACGGAATTATATAAAGCACGAAATGTAAAACCGTGGCTTTCAAAAGGGCTTTACTTGGGTACGGCTATGGTAGGAATTGATCAAATCCTATTTCGGGGGAAAGCTCCGTGGACTTTACATCACCAAAGTTCTGATCATGAATGCTTGCGACCAGCATCCGAATTTCAAGTCATCAATTACCCAAAACCGGACGGAAAGTTAACATTTGACAGGCTCTCTTCCGTATTCATTTCGAATACCAATCATGCCGAAGACCAGCCGATTCATTTAACATTAAAAAATGCAGAAGTCCCTACCAAAATTAATCTATCTCGCTACGCAGGTCCCGAAGCCCGCTACTGCCCGGCTGGCGTCTATGAGTTTATTAAAACAGAAGATGGCGCCGATAAGCTTCAAATAAACGCGCAAAACTGTGTTCATTGCAAAACATGTGACATTAAAGACCCTACCCAGAACATAGTATGGGTTACGCCCGAAGGCGGAGGGGGTCCTAATTACCCTAATATGTAAAAAAAACCGCAAATTGCGGTTTTTTCTTTACTCTTAATTTAGCAATTAGAAACGATATCCAATATTCAAATAGGTCACTATTGGGTTTATTGTCATAGTAGTATTGCTCAATACGGTAGTAGTAGCTGAGGCCTTTGTCGTCAAATCTGCTTTTGTTTTCATTTTCAGATAAGAGACTGAAAAATTAACAGACCAGTCTTTGTCAATAGCATAACTTAAACCGGCATTAAACACTGGCGCCCATGAAGCTTTTAAATCAGCTGTTGTGACTGCATTTTTATTCCCAACTCCTGCACCAATATACTCTTGGAAACCCTTAGATAACTCAATATTAGTATAATGTACACGACTCAAACCCAACCCAATCGAGGGGCGGAATTGTGAATTAGCCTCACCAAAATAATATTTAGCCAAAAGTGCGGGTGCCCATTGCTTAGCTGTCCCAACTTGCCCAACACTTTCTAATGTGCCAGTACCATTCAGTTTATACTTAGGGGGTACACCTAAATCAAGAGTGGCGGCCCAATTATCAGTTAAAAAACTAGTAACTGCAAACCCAAGAGTATTCGCTTTATTAACAGTTGCACCCGATCCTGGCAATGTCCTTGGGGTGGGACTAGTAATTGCTATTGGTGTACTTGAATCCTGGGGCATAATGTGAAACCAACCCGCAGTAACGACAGTATCGCCGGCTGACTGTGCAGAAGCAGATGCTGCTGACGCAGCCAGAATAACCGAAATAACCGTAAAATATCGTGCTTTGAAAATTCCGTGAAACTTAGGAGTTGCACAAATCCCGGCACGACTGAAATGCTACTAAAAAAGTGAGCTAACTGATCATTCTCTTATAAGCTCGACATAAAACTATTTTACCCGTTTTAAGTACTAAAATAGTAGAAAACTGACTTAATTAAGGCTAACTTTAGGTGTATTAGCAACGAATTTACATTTTCCGCAAATACCGGCTAAGCTCTTTAAACAATTAACCCGCCATTTAGCGGCTTCTGCCCTTAAATAAATATTGAAAAACAAATCCGGGAAATGCGAACACGATAAATAGACTTACCGTAATAGCAAAGAACTCCCAACCTTGTGAAAAGACATTCCCCATACCGGCTTCGAATAGGTAAGCTATTCCCCCTATCAGGATATAAAAAACGGCGAGCTCAATTAGGCGAAACCAAAATGATTTTTTATGGAGATGATTACCCGCAGGTATCAACGCAAAAATACGTTGATTAATAAAAGGAAGATTAGCACCAATTAATGTAAACAAAATTAAAAATTTAACCGTTAACGGCAAAGACATCATGACGCTAAAGTTTTAGTAATTGCATCCACACATAAATTCATTGCTGACTCCGGCATCAGCCCAAAGAATAATATTGCTAGGCCATTCACACTAAGCACAAAACGCATTTCCCGATTAACGGCAATCCCATTATTTTCTGTTGGTTCGTCAAAGTACATCACTTTTACAACTCGTAAATAATAAAATGCGCCTACCAGAGAGAAGAATACAGCCGCAATGGCTAACCATATTTGCCCTGCGCCTAACACAGCCTGAATAACAGAAAACTTAGCGTAGAATCCCATGAACGGTGGAATTCCTGTTAAGGAAAACATTAATATTAGCATCACAAAGGCAAACCATGGACTGCGTTTATTCAACCCTTTCAAGTCGTCGATTTGTTCCGATTCAAAACCGTTTCGAGCTAAGAGTAAGATAATCCCGAATGTACCTAAGGTAGTAAATACATAGGTAACTATATAAAACATGGATGATGCATAGGCGCTAGCGGCCAAATTAATCTGCCCATTCGAAACCCCAGACAACAAGCCTAGCAACATAAATCCCATATGGGAAATAGTTGAGTAAGCTAGCATCCGTTTTAAATTGGTCTGGGCTAATGCCGCGATATTGCCCACTGCCATAGACAAGATAGAAATAACCATTAGCATCTGCTGCCAATCAATAGCAAAGGTAAATAAACCTTCGACTAGTATTCGGAAGCAAATGGCAAAAGCAGCAAATTTTGGCGCTGCGCCCAACAGTAAGGTAACGGAGGTTGGGCTGCCTTGATAGACGTCGGGAACCCACATATGAAAAGGAGCGGCGCCTAGTTTAAACCCAAGACCCGCTACTAAAAAAACCAGCGCAAACACCACAATGGTTTGGTCGGAGCTAATAAGAGTACTAGCCGAGGCAATCTCAGATAGATCTAGCGTACCCGTCGCCCCATACAGCATGGATATTCCGTAGAGCAAAAATCCGGAAGACAAAGCACCCAGCACGAAGTACTTCATCGCGGCCTCAGTAGAAGCCACATAATTTCGCCGCAACGCGACTAAAGTATATAGTGCTAGTGACATCAATTCCAAACCGAGATAAATGACCAGCAAATTGTTTGCCCCGATCATGACCATTTGCCCCAGCAAGGAAAATAGAGCAAGCACATAGAACTCACCACCCAGCTCGTTACCTAGCATATTCCGGTCACTACTGTATTGACGGCTATAAATTAATGTCAAGCCAACCGCCAAATAAGACAACAGCTTCAGTAAATTGGATAGTGGATCGGATAGGAACATATTGTTAAATGTGAACACCGTCTGACCTGCATTAAAATCCGCCATGGTCAATGCAGCGCAAACGCCGATTGCAAATAATGACAAATAATGGGTGACGAAACGGCTTGCATCGGACAAGAACATGTCAACTAGCAAGACCACGCAAATCATTAATAACAAAAATATTTCCGGGTACGCCGGTGAAAAATTGATCATTTTTTTGCCTGTTTTTTTCTACTTGATCTTCGTTAATATCATCGGCAATAGTAGATTCCGCCGACTTTTCCGCTTCCCTTAGGAGTTACTGTGTGGAAAGTGGTATTTTTGATATCTCTACATGCTTGAGTAAGTCAGTGACGCAAGTTTGCATGGCTGTTGTAAAAGGTTTGGGATATAGTCCCATTGCAAGCACAGCAATAGCCATCGTTGCCAACAGGAAGAATTCACGGCTGCTCAAATCCGTTAACTGCGCAACATGTTTATGAACTACGTTTCCAAAGATAACCCGCTTTACCATCCACAATGAATAGGCAGCGCCGAGAATCAGGGCGGTAGCCGCTAATAGTCCAATCCAAAAGTTAAATTTGATGGCGCCTAAAATAACCATAAACTCGCCAATAAAACCCGAGGTCGCGGGGAGCCCAGAATTCGCCATAGAAAACAAAACAAAGAATGCAGCAAACTTTGGCATGGTATTTACCACCCCACCGTAATCTGCAATTTGACGGGAGTGCACCCGATCGTATAAGACACCAATACATAAGAACATAGCACCCGACACAAAACCATGTGAAATCATTTGAACAATGCCACCCTGGACGGATATGTCATTAAACATAAAGAAGCCTAATGTGACAAAACCCATATGTGCAATAGAGGAGTAAGCCACCAATTTTTTCATGTCGGTTTGTACTAAAGCGACCAGACCGATATAGATTACAGCGATTAGTGATAAGGTAAGGATGAAACCCGATAAATAATGGCTGGCATCAGGAGTTATTGGTAAAGAAAAACGTAAAAATCCATACGCGCCTAGCTTCAACATTATGGCTGCCAATACAATGGAACCACCAGTAGGCGCTTCCACATGTGCGTCAGGCAGCCATGTATGTACTGGCCACATTGGAACTTTGACTGCAAATGCCATTAAAAAAGCACTAAAGATTAAAATTTGTTGGTTCAAGGTAAGGGGCAATTTATGCCATACAAGTATGTCGAAACTGCCGGATTGCGTGTAAAGATAAATGATAGCTACTAAAGTGAGCAATGAGCCCATTAAAGTATATAAGAAGAACTTAAATGCGGCGTAAACACGGTTAGCGCCGCCCCATATACCAATAATAATAAACATGGGAATTAAGGTGGCTTCAAAAAATACATAAAATAACAGGCCGTCCAGCGCGCAAAATACACCAATCATCAGGCCTGACAAGATCAAAAATGCGCCCATATACTGGGCAACACGTTTTTCAATCACCGCCCAACCAGCAATAACCACAATGACTGTTATAAATGCCGTCAATATCACAAGCCAAAGCGATATACCGTCAATGCCCAAATAATAATTAGTGTTAAATCGGGTGATCCAGCTAACAGATTCAACGAATTGCATGCCGTGAGCGGAGTTATCAAACTTACTAATTAAAGGAAACGTGACAGCCAAACTAACGATGGCTCCAATTATTGATGTAATTCGCACTAAACCGGCGTTATCATCCCGACCAAAAACTAGGATAACAATCCCAAACGCAATTGGCAGCCAAATTGCCAGGCTTAATAAAATGGAAGCGGGGTTAGAAAATAAATTAGAAAATAAGAGCATATTTTTGGAATTTTATTATTTGGAAAAGGGACTTGGCATGAAATATACAAGGAAGCCCAGTACACCTAGTATCATAACGAACGCATAGTGATAGATATAACCTGTTTGAATGGTGCGCATAACTCTTGAAGACCATGCGATTAATTTTGCGCTTCCATTTACAATTAAACCATCAATTAAGGTTTTATCTCCCACGTTCCATAATCCCTGCCCTAACAAACGTGCTCCCGCTGTGAAAAAATTTTCGTTGAACTTATCGATATAATATTTATTATCTAGGACCACGTATAAAACATTCAATTTTTTCTTGAGTAAAGCTGGAATTTCTGGCTTCACTATATAAAACAAATAAGAGCACGCTACGCCTGCCAGTGCTAATAAAAATGGTAATGATGATAACGCATGTAAAGCCATTCCCAGGGCCCCGCCAACATGATCGAATTCTTCGGTCAATTTATGCATGGCTGTATGCTGATCAGCCACGTAAATTGCACTGTTAAAAAATTCGCCATGCAGCATTGGTTTTATGGTTAAAAAACCAATAAACACAGAGGGAATTGCCAATAATATTAGCGGCACTGTTATTGTCCATGAAGGCTCGTGTGGCTTTTGGCCCGGAGATAAACCGTGATGTTCAGCACCATGATCATTTGTATGCGTCGCATCTGCATGACCAAAATTTTCTTTCCCGTGAAAAACAAGAAAGTACATACGGAATGTATAAAAAGCCGTGACAAAAACACTAGCTAAAACAGCGAATTGTGCAAAGGTAGATCCGGCAAGATGACTAGCCCGTACCGCTTCAATAATGCTGTCTTTGGAGTAGAATCCAGAGAAAAATGGTGTTCCTATCAGTGCCAACGAACCCGCCAACGAAGTAAGCCAAGTGATGGGCAAATATTTACGCAATCCTCCCATGTGTCGAATGTCCTGATCATGATGAAGCGCTACAATCACCGAACCGGCTGCCAAAAATAACAAAGCTTTGAAAAAAGCATGAGTCATTAAGTGGAATATCGCCACTGAATAAGCAGAAGCTCCCAAAGCAACCGTCATATAACCGAGTTGCGATAAAGTTGAATAGGCAACAATACGCTTAATATCAGTTTGCACCATGCCCATAAATCCCATAAATAATGCAGTAACTCCACCGATTATCAGGATAAACGACAAAGCGGTATCGGAAAGCTCAAACAACGGAGACATACGAGCCACCATAAAGATACCTGCAGTCACCATAGTTGCTGCATGGATTAATGCCGAAATGGGTGTTGGACCTTCCATTGAATCCGGCAACCAGACGTGCAAAGGAAATTGTGCTGATTTACCCATTGCACCAATAAATAAGCAGATGCAAGCGACCGTAATCAAAAGCCAATCCGTGCCTGGCAACACGTTATTTAATAATAATTCTTTATGTGCAAAAACTTCTTCATAATTCGTGGTGTTGGTAAATGCCACAATTAAGCCAATACCTAGAATAAAACCGAAATCCCCTACGCGATTGATTAAAAATGCTTTTAGATTAGCGAAAATTGCTGTTGGCCTTGTATACCAGAAACCGATCAACAAATAAGAAACTAGGCCAACTGCTTCCCAACCAAAAAATAATTGTAAGAAATTGTTGCTCATTACGAGCATTAACATCGAGAAAGTAAATAAAGAAATATAAGCAAAAAAACGGTTATAACCCGGGTCCTCAGCCATATACCCCATCGTGTAGATATGCACCATTAAAGATACAAACGTCACTACACACATCATCATTGCGGAAAGGCTATCTATTTTGAAACCGACTTCGAAATTTAATCCGGCGACATTCATCCACTGATAGATTGCGCCTTCAAACCTTGCGCCATCATTGACGGCAATTAACGTGTAGACGGAAATGATTAGGGCGACCAACACGCCAGCAATGGTGACAGAATGGGATGTTTTTCGACCTACTACATTTCCTAAAAATTGCGTTCCAAGCAAACCGGCTATTATCGCACCTGCGAGTGGCGCTAGTGGCGCCGCCAAAAGTAACTGCGGGTTCAATCCTGCTGTCATAGCTATCATCCTTTGAGCGTGTTCAGGTCTTCTACATTAATGGTGTCCAAATTTCGGAATAACACCACCAGAATTGCCAACCCGATAGCAGACTCTGCTGCAGCTACGGTTAAAATAAAGAAAACAAAAATTTGCCCTGCCGAATCGCCCAGATAGTGAGAAAAAGCAATGAAATTTATATTCACGGCTAATAACATCAGTTCAATGGCCATCAACAAAACAATAATATTTTTTCGATTAAGAAAAATGCCCATCACAGAGATTGCAAATAAAATAGCACCTAAGATGAGATAGTGACTAAGCGTTAGTGAAAGTGTCATTTCTCGTCCTGCCTAATAGATGTAGATACATTCTTACTAATAGTTGTAGTGCTATTTGCTTCAGCTCGCATACGCACGATCCTCACGCGATCACGGCTGTTCACTTTCACTGCCATAGCAGGATCAAAATGTTTGGTATCTTTTCGTCTGCGTAATGTCAACGCCACTGCCGCTACGATGCCAAGAAGTAATATAGCCGCAGCGATCTCAAATGCATAGCTGTAGCGGGTGAAAATAAGTATCCCTAACGCTTTGGTATTACTTACCATTTCATCTTTATCCAATAGCGGGTCTACCGGTGTCCAAAAGCCGCGTAATAACACCATAATCATCTCAAGCACAATAATGACGCTAATGACAGAAGCTAATGGGAAATGATTCCAAAATCCTGCGCGGATTTTCTCGATATTAATATCCAGCATCATAACAACGAATAAGAACAGCACCATTACCGCGCCTACATAAACTAAGACCAGTACGATAGCTAAAAACTCGGCCTGTAATATCATCCAGAGCGCGGCTGCGCTAAAAAATGACAATACTAAAAATAGTGCAGCATGTACCGGATTACGGGCGGTAATAACGCAGAATGCAGCGCAAATGAGAATGGTTGAAAACACATAGAAAAGAACCGAAATAAATTCCATTTAACTTAAATTCCCTAATAGGAGTTATCGATATGCTGCATCTTTAGCGCGAGCAGCAGCAATTTGTGGTTCGTATTTATCTCCGATTGCCAATAACATATCTTTAGTGAAATATAAGTCACCGCGTTTTTCTCCGTGGTATTCCAGAATATGCGTTTCAACAATTGAATCCACCGGACAAGATTCCTCACAAAAACCGCAGAAAATACATTTAGTAAAATCGATATCGTAACGCGTAGTACGGCGACTTCCATCTGAGCGTCGTTCTGATTCAATGGTAATTGCTAAGGCTGGGCAAACAGCCTCACACAGCTTGCAAGCAATACAGCGCTCTTCCCCATTTGGGTACCTACGTAGCGCATGCAACCCGCGAAACCGCGGTGACATAGGCGTCTTTTCTTCAGGGAACTGCACGGTAATTTTCCGAGCGAACATATACCGCCCGGTAAGAGCCATCCCTTTTATCAACTCACTTAGCATTAAGCTAGCGAAAAAATCCTTAATAGCATGCATTTTTGCTTCCGTTCATTCTAAATTTTCTACGTCCAGATATTCCATGGAGTTTGCATCCAGGCCGCTACAATTACCAGGTAAATTAGCGTCAGCGGTATAAACACTTTCCAACCCAACCGCATGATTTGATCAAAACGATAACGGGGAAACGAAGCCCGTGCCCAGATAAACATAGAAACCACTATAAATGTCTTGGCTCCAAGCCATATCCAACCCGGAACCCAGTTCAAGATGGCCAAAGGAGCTGCCCATCCACCCAAAAACATCAACGATGCAATAACCGAAATTAGAATCATGTTGGCGTATTCTGCCAAGAAGAACATCGCAAATGACATGCCGGAATATTCAACCATATGGCCAGCTACGATTTCTGACTCGCCTTCGACTACGTCAAACGGGTGACGATTCGTTTCAGCGATTCCGGAAATGACGTAGACGACAAACATCGGAAACAAGGGTAACCAATTCCAGGAGAGAAAATTTAAGCCAAGATTAAAAAATTGACCTTTACTTTGGCCCATTACAATGTCGGTTAGATTTAAACTTCCAGACACCAATAAAACAATGACTAGTACAAAACCCATGGCAATTTCGTAAGACACCATCTGTGCGGAAGCGCGCATGGCGCCAAGAAAAGCGTACTTAGAATTGGATGCCCATCCCGCGATAATAACGCCGTAAATCTCCATCGACGTAATTGCCATCAAAAATAAAAGTCCGGCATTGACGTTAGCCAGTACAATTTCCGGACCAAACGGTATTACCGCCCACGCAACTAACGCAGGCATAATGGTCATAACAGGGGCTATAACAAATAACGCTTTATTTGACCTGGTGGGAATAACAATTTCTTTCAGTAGCAGCTTTAAAACATCAGCAATGGGCTGGAATAGTCCTGCAGGCCCAACGCGATTCGGCCCTAACCGTACATGCATCCAGCCAATCATTTTCCGTTCCCACAAAGTGAGATAGGCAACGGCACCCATTATTGGCAAGACAATACAAATTATTTTAATCAGGGTCCAGAGCACCGTCCAAGTATCTGCCCACCAAAACCCGAGCATTGCAGCACCGTGTAAGTTGATAAAATCCATCATCTCAAGCGCGCTCCACAATTATTGACCCAAACATTGTCCCAAGTGATGCGGTTGCCGCATGCCCTGCAGCAATTTTAACCACACCTACTGGTAGACCTTTAGCAATGGCTACGGGTAAGAGCACACTATTTCCCTCATGCTGAACTTTAACCATATCCCCATCCACTAAATTCATTTCGGATAAATGTTTAGCCGCCATCCAAGCACAGGGCGGTTTTGCATCTGCCGTTTGTTGCAACGCATTCGCTCGACGAACCAACGCATCAGCATGGTAAATTCCTACGTCCGAAATTAGCTCGAAACGACCAACAGGCAAGGCCTGCTCAGGGCTTAGTAATTCATCTGTAACGGCACAATTGATTTTATTATTAAGGCTAGGCGACAGGTCAGTTTGCTTATTCAATAGCTCATCGCGTACCGCCTCCGACGATTCATAATTAAACCCCTCAATCCCTAACAAATTTCCAAGTACGCGCAATACTTTCCAAGCCGGGCGCGCATCTCCTAATGGTTTTACCACCCCATAGAAACTTTGAGCCCGTCCTTCGCAATTGACAAATGTCCCCGAAGTCTCAGTAAACGGCGCAATCGGTAACAAGACGTCCGCATAGTCACTCGCTTGCTTAAATGCCGACAGTACAATAACCATTTCTGCCTGTTCTAACGCTGGACGGGCTGGTACTGCGCAATCAACTATAGGATCAACATTTAAAAGCACATAAGCTTTACGCTCTTGCGTTAACATCTTCTCCGTGTTCAACCCCTTTTCACCCGGCAGAGCCTTGGCTATATAGCCCCCTACTGTATTTGCTGCTTCGGTCAAATACCCAAATTTAATACCGGTTTGTTCTGCGATCCATTGAGCAATGACGTGAATTTTCGATGACTGTGGGTGCTGCGTTACCGAGTTCCCTAACATAACGGCGCTTTGTTCTCCAGCTAATAAGTCACAAGCAATTGCACGAGCAACATCTGAAATAGCTGAAACAGTATTCTTTGTCACGGGAGCGTCAATGCCCTTCGCCTGCGCGACTGCCAGCATAATTTCTGTGAGTGAAGACAACCAGGCAGAGGGAGCACAAATAAGCTTATTTGCAATAGGCATTAGCAAATCATCATCACTTGCATGCAGTATGGACAGCCTTCCTCCAGCTTTGACGGATGACCTTAACCGGGCAGCCAACAAGGGATGATCTTTTCGAAGAAACGAACCGATCACTAATACGTTTCGTAATGAGGCAAACTCTGTTATGGACATGCCTAGCCAAGGTTTAAAATTCGCTGTGGCGGCGTAATCAACGGTAGTGTCTTCCGAAGACGATCGTAGGCGAAAATCGATATTCTCTGATCCAATTCCCCGTATCACCTTTTGTAATAAACTTAACTCTTCCAAAGTGGAGTGAGGGGTGGCCAATGCTCCAATGGCAGAAGCACCATGTTCGTTTTTTATATTTCTCAAACCATGCGCCACATACTCCAGCGCAGTTTGCCAATCAGTCTCCTGCCATTGTCCACCTTGCTTAATCATAGGTTTAGTCAAGCGCTGGCCGCTATTTAATGCTTCGTAAGAAAAACGATCTCTATCGCTAATCCAACACTCGTTAATAGCTTCATTTTCGAGCGGCAAAACTCGCATCACTTTATTATTGTTGGTCTGGATAACCAGATTGCTACCTAAACCATCATGCGGACTAATTGATTTGCGACGCGACAATTCCCACGGGCGTGCTTTATTTAAAAAGGGTTTAGATAACAATGCGCCAACAGGACAGAGATCGATCATGTTACCCGACAATTCAGAGTCAATAGTCTTGCCGACAAAAGTCGTAATTTCAGCATGCTCCCCACGACCCAGCATGCCCAACTCCATCACACCAGCAATCTCTTGCCCAAAACGCACACAGCGTGTGCAATGAATGCAGCGTGTCATTCCTTCCATGGATATTAAAGGCCCGGCATTTTTATAAATAACGACGCGCTTTTCTTCTTTATAGCGGGATGAAGAGCTGCCATAGCCGACGGCTAAATCCTGGAGTTGACATTCGCCCCCTTGATCACAAACGGGGCAATCAAGTGGATGATTAATTAGAAGAAATTCCATCACATCTTTTTGTGCAGTGATCGCTTTCTCACTAACTGTACGCACGACCATTCCAGCGGAGGCAGGCGTAGCGCAGGCAGGTAATGGCTTCGGAGCCTTTTCAACTTCCACTAAACACATGCGGCAGTTTGCTGCAATAGAAAGTTTTTTGTGATAGCAAAAATGGGGGATATAAGTGCCCAATTTATTTGCGGCGTCCATAATCATGCTGCCTGGCGGAACGTCTACTTTTTTACCGTCGATTTCGATTTCAATCATCTTGTATTCCTCAAGTGGACAGTTCGAGTACGCATTCATTCGGCTTCCTCGCTGGCCCCAACAACTCCGCAACCCATATATTATAAGAAGAAAATACAATCCAGGGAGTCAAAAAAACGTGTACTCGTGCTTGTAGTTCTCTTATCCAAACGCTTCATCGGTTATCAAACTCATAAGCGGCCAACCGAGGAATTTGGGATCCTACTTCTAACCAGTCAAAGCCTATATATAAGCAGGTACCAAGCAATGCTTGTGCTCTATGTGATATTCAAATTCTGCGCGGAAGTTTTTAATCATTGCCCGTACCGGCATTGCAGCAGCATCGCCTAAAGCACAAATGGTACGACCTTGAATACCGTCGGCAATGCTATTTAGCATGTCTAAATCGTCAGCCCGCCCCTGCCCATGCTCAATACGATGCACCATACGATACAACCAACCTGTACCTTCCCGACACGGAGTACATTGGCCGCATGATTCTTCGTAATAAAAATACGATAAGCGTAACAACGATTTCACCATGCAACGGCTTTCATCCATAACGATAACAGCGCCAGAACCCAACATTGATCCCGCTTTTGCTATAGAGTCATAATCCATATCAGTTGCCATCATCACTTCGCCAGTCAGTACTGGCATAGACGAGCCGCCCGGGATAACTGCTTTGATCTTTTTACCGTCACGCATACCCCCTGCCAATTCTAGTAACGTTGCAAAAGGTGTACCCATCGGAACTTCATAGTTACCTGGCTTTTCAACATCCCCTGACACAGAGAAAATTTTTGTTCCGCCATTATTTGGCTTACCTAGGGATGCATATGCTTCCCCCCCTAGATTCATCACGAAAGGAACGGCGGCAAACGTTTCGGTATTATTGATTGTAGTGGGCTTCCCATATAAACCGAAGCTCGCAGGAAAGGGAGGTTTAAATCGGGGTTGTCCCTTTTTCCCTTCTAGGGATTCCAGCAATGCAGTTTCTTCTCCACAAATATAAGCACCAAAACCGTGAGACGCATGTAACTGAAAACTAAAATTGGAACCTAGAATTTTGTCTCCCAACATGCCTGCAGCACGTGCTTGTTCTAACGCTTCTTCGAAACGAAGATAATCAGCAAAGATTTCGCCGTGAATATAGTTGTACCCAACAGTAATCCCCATTGCGTAGGCACCGATCGCCATTCCCTCAATTAAGGCATGTGGGTTATAACGAATAATATCGCGGTCTTTAAACGTGCCGGGTTCACCTTCGTCAGAATTACATATCAGGTATTTTTGCCCGGGGAATTGACGGGGCATAAAACTCCACTTTAACCCCGTAGGAAAACCAGCACCTCCCCGACCCCGTAACGAAGACGCTTTCAGCTCCGCAATTACTTGTTCAGGCGTGACGCCTTCGGTAAGAATACGCTTCAATGCCGTGTAACCACCACGCTGCACATAGCCTTCCAAGCCCCAGTTAGCACCATCTAATCCCGCCAGAATTAATGGTTTTATATGCCGTGAATGCAAGCTGGTCATTTTTCGAGACCTTCACCTTTCAAGTGGCTATCGGATGCAGCAGTAGAAGAGGTGCCTCCTAGCTCTTCCACCAAAGCATCAATTTTCTGATTCGACATAAAACTGCACATGCGCTTATCATTCACCAGCATCACCGGAGCGTCTCCACAGGCTCCCATGCATTCGCCTTCCATCAAAGTGAACTGCTTATCCGCTGTGGTTTCTTTGTAGTCAATACCCAATCTATTTTTCAAATAGTGTGCCGCTTTTTCGCCACCCGACAAGGCACACGGTAAGTTAGTACAAATGGCAATCTTATACCGACCTACTGGTTTAATATTAAACATGCTGTAAAAGGTAGCCACTTCTTCAACCGCTACTGCTGGCATACGCAAATAATCAGCTACTTCTTCCATTACTTCTGGCGACAACCAACCGGTTTGGTTTTGTGCCAATGCCAGAGCTGCAATGACCGCAGACTGGCGCTGATCGTCTGGAAATTTTGCAATTTCACCATCTATTTTTTTATATGTTTGCTCAGATAACAGCATAAATTTAACCTTGAATAACAATACTCTTAAATCATTAACGGTCAATTTCGCCAAAGACGATGTCTTGAGTTCCAATAATCGTCACAGCGTCAGCAATCATATGCCCTTTGGTCATTTCATTTAACGACTGCAAATGGGCGAAGCCAGGCGCGCGAATTTTTAATCGGTACGGCTTATTGGCCCCATCGGAAATCAAATAAATTCCAAACTCGCCTTTAGGATGTTCAACACTCGCGTACGCTTCCCCCGCCGGTATCGGAAAGCCCTCGGAGAAAAGCTTGAAGTGATGGATTAAATCTTCCATATTCGACTTCATACCGGCTCTTGGAGGCGGCGCAACTTTATAATTATTTGATATAACCGGGCCAGGGTTATGCCGTAACCAAGTAACGCATTGTTTAATGATCCGGTTAGATTGACGCATTTCCTCAACGCGGACTAAATAGCGGTCATAACTATCACCATTCACTCCAACGGGTACGTCAAAATCGACCTGATCGTAAACTGCATAGGGCTGTTTTTTACGTAAATCCCATTCAACACCTGATCCACGTAACATAGCACCGGAAAACCCCATTGCTTTTGCTCGATCAGGAGAAACAACCCCAATACCGACGAGCCGTTGTTTCCAAATACGATTATCTGTTAGCAACGTCTCATACTCATCGACATAGCGAGGAAAACGCACGGTGAAATCTTCTATAAAATCCAACAGTGAGCCCTGGCGATTTTTATTAAGATCTTGCATTGTTTTAGCGTTACGCAAATGGGAAGCTTCGTATTGAGGCATGTTGTCCGGAAGATCACGATAAACACCACCCGGACGATAATACGCAGCATGCATACGAGCTCCAGAAACAGCTTCGTAGCAATCCATCAGATCTTCGCGCTCACGAAAAGCATATAAAAATACCGCCATTGCGCCCACATCTAAAGCATGAGCACCCAACCAGAGTAAATGATTCAATAAACGGGTTATTTCATCAAACATTACGCGAATATATTGCGCTCGCAAAGGGACCTCTAAGCCCAACATTTTTTCAATCGCCATTACGTAGGCGTGTTCGTTACACATCATGGAGACGTAGTCTAGCCTATCCATGTATGGGACTGATTGTAAGTAGGTCTTTTGCTCTGCTAATTTTTCAGTCGCACGATGCAACAAACCAATATGCGGATCAGCTCGCTGAATAACTTCGCCATCCAACTCCAACACCAAACGTAAAACACCGTGCGCAGCTGGATGTTGCGGCCCAAAATTTAACGTGTAATTTTTTATCTCAGCCATTCAAAACCTCACTCTATTTGCGAACCGGATACAAGTCTGGCGCAGGCTTTAGCCGGTTTCTTTCGGAGACGGGAGAAACCAGTCAGCGATTTTCTCCATAATGTTCTACGCGAATAACACGTGGTGTAATTTCCCGCGGTTCAATGGTTATGGGTTGATAAATAACACGCTTTTGTTTCTCGTCATAACGCATCTCGACATATCCCGATACAGGAAAATCTTTTCGAAACGGATGACCAACAAAACCGTAATCCGTCAGAATGCGTCGTAAATCATTATGTCCTTCGAACAAAATTCCAAACAAATCGAATGCTTCCCGCTCGTACCAGTTTGCAGAAGACCAAATCTCGGCCACCGAAGGTAACAGTGGCATTTCATCATCAGGAGCAAATACGCGTACACGCAAACGCCAATTATTTGCTATAGAGAGTAAGTGTAAAACAGCAGCAAAACGACGACCTGTCCATACTCCCTCACCGTAGGTTAGATAATCGACTCCGCATAAATCGACTAGTTCTTCAAAATGCGTTGATAAGTTATCGCGCAACTCCGTCATCACGGCTAAATAGTCCGTATGAGCAATAACTAGGGTCAGTTCGCCTAAAGCTAAATTTAGTTCATATACGCGCTCGCCCATCAGGGCGCGGATAACCGATTCAAGTTTTTCGAGTTTTGTTGTCATAATTTATCAGCGCGCGATGGTATTTGTACGCTTTATCTTATTTTGCAATTGCATTACACCATACAGCAATGCTTCTGCAGTCGGCGGACAACCGGGCACATAAATATCAACCGGAACGATACGATCACAGCCACGTACAACGGAATAAGAATAATGATAGTAGCCGCCACCATTAGCACAGGAACCCATGGAAATTACCCAACGTGGCTCAGCCATCTGGTCATAAACCTTTCTTAAGGCGGGAGCCATTTTATTGCATAGCGTTCCTGCGACTATCATGACATCGGATTGACGTGGGGATGGACGGAACACGACACCAAACCGATCGAGATCATAGCGGGAAGCACCAGCATGCATCATTTCAACAGCACAACAAGCCAACCCAAATGACATTGGCCACATTGAGCCTGTGCGTGTCCAGTTGATTAGCTTATCCGCTGTGGTTGTTACAAAACCTTCGTTTAATATGCCTTCGATTGACATTAAGCTACCCTTTTCGCTGAATCTGGAATCATTTTTTTTAGATACGATCTACTCCCAATCCAGCGCACCTTTCTTCCAAATGTACCAAAACCCAACTGCAAATTCTAAAATAAACCCCAACATTATGAAGAACCCAGTCACACCTAAATCGCGACTGGCAACTGCCCAGGGAAAGAAAAATGCAGTTTCAAGATCAAATAAAATAAATAAAATCGCCACAAGATAATAGCGCACATCGAACTTCATTCGCGCATCTTCAAACGCTTCAAACCCGCATTCATAAGGAGACAATTTTTGCGCATCTGGCTTGTAAGGAGCAATCAATCGACCTAGTAGCTGTGGCACCACGCCGACCAATATGCCCACAAAAATGAATAACAGTACTGGAAAGTAATTTTGAAGGTTCACGATTGGAAAGTTAAGGATAAAAGGTTTAATTTCTGGCTGAGCATTGCCATACCGAGGTCTTGCCGCAGCTCTAGGGGATGCTTTTGTCTGCTGCTTTCAACATTCTTTTAGCCAGCCGGGTTAAACAGTCCCTGCGTCCTGACATATCCAGACGATAAAACAATAAACTATCCGCGACTTTATAAATTGATGGCCTGACCCTGACCCGCCGAGAAGAACGAAAAGCCATCAGTGGCAAAACGCGCCCCAAATAGTCAATCTAATGATTGTAAAACACAAGAGATAGCCGTAATCTTCCATAAGTCGAGGTAAGCGATATGCTCACTGGCGCAAAATAAACTTTTGACCACTTTTTAAACAAGTACTTATGCGCTTACACTAACTTTTATTTTTCTGGTGCCGACGACGAGACTCGAACTCGTACAGCTTTCGCCACTACCCCCTCAAGATAGCGTGTCTACCAATTTCACCACGTCGGCTGAATCCTGACTTCCTTACTTAACTAAGACCGGCATTTTACTTGATCAGAACTATTTGTTCAACGCACAATTCCCAAAAAACAAGCATTTATAGCTGAGATTCCTAAAATTATTTAGGTATCTGATCAACTTGATTTGTAGAAGCTGGGCCCGACGCGTTTGTTTTAGCGTCTACGGGAGCTGGTGGCACCAAGTTTGTGTTGTGTGTCACTGGAATATCTTTGCTTCCCTTAACCACACCGGTCACGGTTGTTGGCGGCGCTAGGTTATCCATAACTCCACCCGATGGAGCGGTATGCGAATTTGCAAGATAAGCCAACCCTAATGTGGCGCAAAAAAATATGGCTGCAGCTATGCCAGTCGCTTTTGATAAAAAGCTAGACGAACCCGTAGCACCAAATAAGCTGCCCGAAGCACCTGAACCAAATGCAGCGCCCATGTCCGCACCTTTGCCATGTTGCACCAGCACTAAACCAATAATAGCTAATGCCATGCAAACTTGAATTACCACGATCAATGTATAAATAGAGTTCATTTCGAAACCTGAAAAATTAAATTCACAAACCTTCATTTTGCAATAGCGCGCAGGGTCCAAACTACACTCGCGAACTAAAACAACCCCAAATTGGCTAAACGGCTAATCTAGCTGCAGCAATAATGCTTAAAAAATCAGCAGATTTTAACGATGCACCACCAATCAACCCCCCGTCAATATCTTTCATAGACAACAAGGAAGCTGCATTATCTGGCTTCATGCTACCCCCATATAGAATTTTTACTTGCTCAGCTAATTCGGCATTCTTCACGATTAACTGCTCACGCAAAAATGCATGAACTTGCTGCGCCATTTCTGGTGTAGCCGTCACTCCAGTACCAATCGCCCAAATTGGCTCATAGGCCACAACAATTTTTGATAATGCTGAATCTTCGATAGCAGATAACACAGAATTTAACTGACGGGCTACAGTCACTTCAGTCAAATTATCTTTGCGTTGCTGTAGAGTTTCTCCAACACACACAATAGGTATTATGCCTGCATCTAATAAACGTCGCGCTTTTTCCCCTACCATCGTGTCGGACTCGGCGTGGTATTGGCGACGCTCCGAATGGCCTACGATAGCATAAGCACAGGAAAAATCATTAAGCATGGCAGCAGAGACTTCACCAGTATATGCACCTTCTGCTTGCATGGAAACATCTTGCGCACCCCATCTGACTGATGACGATTGCAATTCAGACTGAGCTTGCGCTAAATAGGGAAAAGGTATGCAAACAGCAACGTCAACTTTTGCTACGCAGCTCTTCGAATTGATGTCTAAACCCAAGTTTTGGATACCACTTTTCAACTCTGACAGCAAAAAAGTATTTGCTACCAGACGACCATGCATCTTCCAGTTACCTGCAATTAGCGGAATGCGCTGTTTCATCCAAACCTTTCAGTTCCTAAATCCTACTTAACTCGCTATTCTAGCTTGTCCGGCCGAATGTGGTCAAACAATACTCGGTAAAATTCAGAGTTGCCCCATCAAATTATTGCGGTATGACGCCAGCTATTCCTTGCTATTTCCATTTCGAGGAAAATAGATAATATGGGCTGTCGTCATGAGCTAACCAAACTGGATTTTTTCCAAATGCACTTGTAAATCGCGATGGTAAAGATATGTGTCTAAACTTTAATAATGCAAGTCTTATTGGACTATATTGAGACTTTCCAACGTACCAGTTTTTTGTACTGTGGAAAGTACGGATGGTTACTACGTAGAAAACTGTTTAGTATCTCGCTTGCCTGAAGAGCAAACATATTCGCTACTGACGGTGAATAATGAAATCACTCCTAAAGGATAAAGAATGCTCCCACTATCAGGCAATATTAAATCACCCTTTTTTCCCGCAATTGGCGAAAAAGCCTTACCAGCTGACCCATATTCCGTATTACTAAAAAGTCTTGACGTCAACGATTTGAATAGCTTGCGCACAACCTCTAAAGAGATGATGTGTGATCGCCAACTGATGGACGCGCAGCAGTATGAGCTTCTACAAGCCCGATCCGTCAAGTCGATTGTGTTCGGATCCTATAATCAAACGAATCCCCCGCTGATTAATATGACAGATAGATATAGTCTGCCTAACTATAAGCCAGGAATCCTTAACGCTTTGAAGCAAAGCCACAGTGAAGAAGATATTCTTAAATTTATAACCGATTTAAAAGAATTTGGTAAGGGCCTAAACGAAGTATTTCTCCTGCAAAAAACTACAGCGGAGATTACAGAAAAAGCAGATGATCATAAAAATCACTTAAGGAAAGAGGAACTTATAGTTGATACTGAGATAGGCCGTTGGAAATTTTTTTCTGGTAAAGTAGAGGATCACGCATCGTGCATAAGACGCTCTACTATCATTCGAATTAAATTCTGCATGCTTGAATTGACCCATCTGGAGGCGCATACAGTAAAGGAAAGCGAGCAGTATAAAAACTATACATTTGAAAGATCTCCACTTCATCACATGCATTTTCAATCGCTGGAATGCGGCCTCTCGAGGCTAAAAGAAGAAGAATATAAGGTAGATTTAAATTATTTCAACGAAATTCATTTGGTAGAGAACACGGCAGCTTTATTTTCACACAACGTTCCGAAAATACAAGCATATTTAAAAAATCGACAGGAAGATGACCAGAAATTGCTTTGTGATTTTTTGGGTGTGGTACCTATGAAGAGTGAAGGGGTTAGGAACGATAGGGGCTGTATCATCTCTTAGAGGGCAAGCGGCCTCTCGCCGAACGTATCAAGCTAAAAAAGCTACAATAATACCTGATCTTTCGCACGGGCAGTATTCCTTCTCTCTCGGTCACGGGAGAGAAGGAAGAAATTAAGGTCATTCATTCATCACCAGCACAATTTTTCCAATATGAACGCCACTTTCCATCAATGCATGAGCTTGCGCAGCCTGCTCAAAAGGGAAGGTTTGATAAATGATTGGTTTAATTTTTTCAGACTCTAGCAATGGCCAAATCTTTTGATGCAATTGTTGGGCTATAGCTTGCTTGAATTCAATTGAACGAGCGCGTAGTGTGGACCCGGTCACCGTCAGCCGACGTCGCAATATCGTTCCCATATCTAAGGTCGCTTTTGGTCCACCGAGTAAGGCAATAATAACGAGCCGCCCCTCTTCAGATAAACAATTTAGTTCGCGGTTAATATAATCACCGGCCACCATATCTAACACCACATCCACGCCCCGTTCGTTGGTTAGTGAACATATAACCTCGGCGAAATCTTCAGTCCTGTAATTAATGCCACGCACTGCACCCAAATCTTCGCAGGCACGACATTTCTCCTCGCTGCCTGCCGTTGCAAAAACAGTATGACCCAATGCGACGGCCATTTGTATAGCTGTTACACCAATGCCAGAAGTCCCCCCTTGTACCAGTAGAGTTTCTGAGCCATTCAAGCGAGCGCGATCGAAGACATTGCTCCAGACGGTAAAAAAAGTTTCCGGTAAAGAAGCTGCTTCGGTTAAGGTTACATTTTGAGGAATCGGTAAACATTGCGCTAATGGTGCTGCACAATATTCAGCGTATCCCCCGCCTGTAACCAATGCGCAAACCAAATCACCTATTGCGAAATCGGTACCGGACAAATCCCCTGCAACAATTTTTCCGGAAATTTCTAAGCCGGGCAAATCTGACGCACCTTCCGGTGCCGGATAGGCACCCTTGCGCTGCAAAATATCTGGGCGGTTAATCCCTGCCGCATGTACGCTGATCAGCACCTCGCCAACTCGTAAAGGAGGCAGGTCTCGCTCGCAAACCCGTAATACCTCGGGACCTCCGGGCTGTAAAATCTCAATGGCTTTCATTGGTATCTCATTCAAATCTAATTGTTAAAAAAAACGCCCATGTCTTTAAACTATGGGCGTTTTTTATCCTATTACAACTGCATGTTACTGAAGCTGCACTTCAACTGCGGCTATTTCTATGTCCGCAGTAGCGGCTTTCATCGACAATTTTAACCGACCACGGTCATCAGTCTCCAGCACTTTTACGCGTACAATTTGGCCTTCTTTCAGGAAGTCGCTAACGGCATTGACGCGTTCATTGACGATCTGGCTGATATGTAACAAGCCATCTTTGCCTGGCAGAACTTGCACAATTGCGCCAAAGTCGAGCAATTTAAGCACCGTACCTTCGTAGATTTTACCAATTTCGACTTCAGCGGTGATTTCCTGGATCCGCCGACATGCTTCCTGACCCGCAGCTGCGTCAATAGAAGCAATAGTTACGAGGCCTTCTTCACTTATATCAATTTGCGTACCGGTTTCCTCGGTCAATGCACGAATAACTGCACCGCCTTTACCTATTACGTCACGAATTTTTTCGGGATTAATTTTTATAGTAATTAGACGTGGCGCAAAGTCAGACAACTCGACCTTTCCGTGCGGAACCGCGGACTGCATTTTTTCCAAGATATGCATGCGGCCTTCTTTAGCTTGTGCCAGCGCAACCTGCATAATCTCTTTGGTAATGCCTTGAATTTTAATATCCATTTGCAAGGCAGTAATACCGTTAGCCGTGCCTGCTACTTTGAAGTCCATATCGCCAAGGTGATCTTCATCACCCAGGATGTCCGTTAATACCGCAAATTTATTACCCTCTTTAATTAAGCCCATGGCAATACCGGCCACATGTGCTTTTACTGGCACACCTGCGTCCATTAATGCTAAACAGCCGCCGCAAACCGATGCCATCGAAGAAGAACCATTAGATTCAGTGATCTCAGAAACCAAACGAACCGAATAGCTAAAATCGGCAACATCTGGCAGCACGGCTGCTAATGCTCTCTTAGCTAAACGACCATGACCGATTTCTCTCCGCTTAGGGGTGCCAACGCGGCCGGTTTCACCGGTAGCGAACGGCGGCATGTTGTAATGCAACATAAAGCGATCAGAATATTCACCCATCAATGCATCAATTTTTTGCTCATCACGCGCTGTTCCTAAAGTAGCAATAACTAACGCCTGGGTTTCGCCACGAGTAAATAATGCCGTACCGTGCGTACGTGGCAGAACGCCAGTGCGAATTGAGATGGGACGAACTGTGCGGGTATCACGACCATCAATACGTGGCTCACCATCTAAAATTTGGGAACGAACAATTTTTGATTCCAACTCGAACAGAATGTTACCTAATTCTACTGAATCTACTTCCTGGTCAGCCAAGGCAGCATTTACTTTTGCCGAAGCCGACTTCAATTTTTCGGTACGGGCTTGCTTTTCTTTAATTTGATATGCTTCGCGCAGTAAAGGTTCCGCGACGGCGGTAACCGCCGTAATCAGCGGTGCATTTTTTGGTGCCGGAGCCCATTCCACTTCTGGTCGCCCACCCTGTTCCACTAATTCATGAATTGCATCAATTACCACACGCATTTGGGTATGACCAAACACCACGCCACCCAGCATTATTTCTTCTGACAATTGCTTTGCATCAGACTCTACCATCAAGACAGCCGATTCGGTACCAGCCACCACTAGGTCCATTAGAGAATCTTTTAGTTGAGTCGGACTTGGATTTAATACATATTGACCATCGATATAACCAACGCGTGCTGCTCCTAACGGGCCATCAAATGGGATACCAGAAACACATAAGGCTGCAGATGCACCGATCATGGATGCAATATCTGGATCAATTTCTGGGTTAACCGACAACACGTGTATTACTACCTGCACTTCATTCAAATAACCTTCTGGGAACAACGGACGAATCGGGCGATCGATCAAACGCGAAGTTAATGTTTCTTTTTCGGACGGACGCCCTTCTCGTTTAAAAAAACCACCAGGGATTCGGCCAGCAGCATAACTTTTTTCTAAATAGTCAACGGTCAGCGGAAAGAAATCCTGACCTGGTTTAGCCTCTTTTTTTGCCACAACCGTTGCCAATACAACGGTATCTGCTATGGTAACCAATACAGCGCCGGTTGCCTGACGCGCAATTTCGCCGGTTTCTAATGTAACTTGATGTTGCCCGTACTGAAACGTCTTAGTAATTTTATTAAACACAATATTTCCTTTCGTGTGGTCAGTCTCGACGTCAGTCTTGACCTTGCCGACAGAATTCCAGGTGCTGTCGTTCACCTCACAACCGAGCATGCATGACTTCGTTTTATCCGCACGCCACTAAAATTTTCTAAATCTATCTCAGAGACCTCTGCACCCAACCCCCTGTATGAACCAAATACGATGTTGCGCGGTGGCCGAAATCCTCATGGTCTCAAGTTCATTCCGGTAGCTGCGCTCCGTGCGCCTTGTTTTTGATTCGCTTGCTACGTCTGTGCAGAGGTCATCTCATGGAGCAAAGCAAAAAGCCCGCATCAGAACCCTGATACAGGCAATTGTTGGCACTAACGCGGTCACGAGTTCGCAAAGCGGTCACGAGTTCGTAAACAAGTTGGTAAGTAGGCAGTATGTTACGATTACTTACGCAAACCAAGTTTACTAATCAAATCTCGATAACGCTCTACATCTTTTCCTTTTAAATACGACAATAAACTCTTGCGGCGATTTACCATCATGATCAAACCACGACGTGAGTGATGGTCTTTGGAATGCGTTTTAAAATGGGAATTTAAATCGTTAATGCGTGCTGTGAGTAAGGCTACCTGGACTTCAGGAGACCCCGTATCGTTCGCTGAACGACCGTTATCAGCAACAATAGCTGCTTTTGCTTGTTTTTCAATTGTCATACGATCCTTTACATGCGATGAATGGAGTAAAAATATGGGTGAAAATACTAAGATAACCCCAAGCACCGTGATTAATATTAAACTGGCCAAAAAGCATCGACCAAGGCAAAATTATATAGGAAAAATTACTTTTATACAAACCTATACAAACGTCTGTGGTCACACGTCCTCTTTGCTTCACAGAGATCACTGCACGGTCATAGCGAGCTAACACAAAACAAGGCGCACGGAGCGGCGCAGCAACCGGCATGTACTCGAAGCCATGAGGATTGCGAGCACTGCGAACGTCGTATTTGGCTCGCGGAGTAGGTTTGTGCTGAGGTCGCTCACATGTAATAATGTTGCTCCCTTTTCTGCCATCAAAATTCCAGAGTGTTGCTTGTTCTAAATTGGCCACTGAAATTCTTTATTTAGCTCTCTGATCGATGAAAAAGCGTATGAAGCTCCTCTTTTGCTCTTATCAATATAGCTTTTTGATCCGCATTCAGATTCTTACCCGCTCTATTAATATAAAAATTTAGCATAGATATGGCAGACTGATAGGGTGTGCCTTTACGGTTGGTGCTGTTCAATGCGGATCGTCTTAAAGATTCAGCTATTTTTAACGGATCGTCCCAAGTAAAAACACCTTCCTCTAATTCCAGAGCGTGACTATGCTGAGTTACATCTGCAGACCATAGATGGGGGGTGGATTTTTTAGAAGGCATAAATTAGCTCCTGAAAATTACTGTGACTTAGATGAGATCCAGTCGGAGAGAGCTTTGCACACCACCTAGTGCGCGAGGCAAATACGGCGTAGCGCGGTGCTCACAATACTCATGTACTCAGAAACATTCTAGGTAATGCGGCTCAGCGCGCCTTGGCTTTGGCTCACTACGGCTGTGCAAAAGTCTCTGGTACGAGGAAAAAACCAAAGAATTTATGGAATTCGCAACAATTTATGTGTTTGCAAACTTAATTTCCAACGTGGATGTGTCTTACAAAACTCCACCGCTCTGTTTAAATTTTCGGCTTGCAGCGGCCCGTCCATGGCTTGTACAAAGAAATGCGTAAAATCAAGTTGCGCATACTTTTGCATATTTTGACCGGGCTGGGGGACCACTACTTTTAACTCATCGCCGCGGAACACAACGAGTTCTGAACCAATTTTTGGACTAACACAAACCCAATCTATGCCTTCCGGAACACTAATTGTTCCGTTGGTTTCGATTGCAATTTTAAACCCTACTGCATGCATCGCATTTATCAATGCCATATCTAATTGCATGAGCGGTTCACCACCCGTAAAGACGACGAATTTAGTTTCCGGATACGCTACCGGCCACAATTGATTAATGGTTTCGGCTAATTGTTCCGCATGTTTAAATTTACCTCCTCGTTCGCCGTCCGTTCCTACAAAGTCGGTATCGCAAAATTGGCAAATAGCATTAGCACGGTCAACCTCCCTACCCGACCACAAATTACATCCGGCAAACCGGCAGAAAACCGCAGGCCGGCCGGCATGCGTGCCTTCGCCTTGTAATGTGTAAAAAATTTCTTTAACGCTGTAAGTCACGGTACGATTATTTATCTAGGAATTGCAAATTGGAAAATTACACATCATTCCCACTCAATAGTTGCAGGCGGCTTTCCGGAAATATCATAAACAACGCGATTTATGCCATGTACTTCGTTAATAATTCGGTTGGAGATTTTGCCCAATAAATTATGCGGCAAATGTGCCCAATGTGCGGTCATAAAATCTTGAGTTTGCACCGCGCGCAATGCGACTACATAATCATAAGTACGACCATCACCCATTACTCCAACAGACTTGACAGGTAAAAATACCGCAAAGGCCTGGCTAGTGGCTTGATACCAGCTTTGATCTGTTCCTTCAACACACGTATTTTGTAGCTCTTCAATAAATATGTCATCAGCGCGACGTAATAAATCAGCAAATTCTTTTTTAACTTCTCCTAATATTCGCACGCCTAATCCTGGACCTGGGAAAGGATGACGATAAACCATAGATTCCGGTAAACCTAACGCCACCCCGAGTTTGCGAACTTCGTCCTTAAATAATTCACGCAACGGTTCTAATAATTTCAAATGCAAGGTTTCTGGCAGGCCGCCCACGTTGTGATGACTCTTGATAGTATGCCCTTTTTTTCCATTACCGGCACTTTCAATGACGTCCGGATAAATCGTTCCTTGCGCTAACCATTTCGCATTGTCAATTTTGGCTGATTCTATTTGGAAAATATTAACGAATTCGCGACCAATTATTTTACGTTTTTGTTCGGGATCAGTGACCCCTGCCAACTGCACCATGAATTGTTCTGTTGCATCGACATGAATAACTTTTACGCCTAAATTTTTAGCGAACATATCCATGACTATGTTGCCTTCATTTAAACGCAACAATCCGTGGTCAACAAAAACACAGGTAAGTTGATCGCCGATGGCACGATGTATTAACGCTGCAGCCACACTACTATCAACGCCACCCGATAACCCTAAAATGACGTTATCAGTTCCCACCTGAACACGAATTGCCTCCACCGCTTCATTAATGTAATCGGGCATATTCCAGTCCGCTTTACAGCCACAAATGTCATGTACAAATCGTTCTAATAAAGCGACTCCTTGGATGGTATGAGTAACTTCTGGATGAAATTGCACCGCATAGAACCGGCGTTCTTCGTCTGCCATGGCCGCAATGGCACAATTAACGGTAGACGCCATTAGTTTGAACCCGACAGGCATCGCATTTACTTTATCCCCATGGCTCATCCATACTTTCAGCATGCCATGACCTTCTTCTGTATTGAAGTCAACGATGCCTTTTAGAAGATGTGTATGTCCGTGCGCACGAACTTCAGCATAACCAAACTCACGTACTTTTCCGTTTTCTACCTGGCCGCCCAGTTGTGCGGCCATGGTTTGCATGCCATAACAAATGCCCAGAACAGGTACGCCGAGTTCGAAAACAGCTTGTGGCGCTCGAGGAGTTTCTTCGTCAATAACACTGTTCGGACCACCGGACAGAATAATGCCCGATGCCCCGTAAGCACGAACAAATTCATCGCTCACGTCATAGGGAAAAACTTCAGAAAACACGCCGGCATCGCGTACACGACGTGCTATCAATTGGGTAACTTGTGAACCAAAATCAAGAATGAGAATTTTTGAGTGCATATCAGGTAGTAAAGGTAAGATGCCGGACGGCGAACGTCGAGTTGGTAAGTTGGTCACACTGGGGTGGTCACCCTTTTAAGATAACAATGAACATCGAGAATTATTCAGGTGTTTAATAATTACACCACGCAAATATAAAAGTATGTCAGCCAGGCTATTATTCTGAGCGATAATTAGGAGCTTCTTTCGTAATCTGAACATCATGCACATGTGATTCCCGCATTCCAGCCGAGGTAATTTCAACAAATTCAGCCTTGTTGTGCAAATCCTCAATCGTCGCGCAACCACAATAGCCCATGGATTGTTTTACGCCGCCAACCAGTTGGTAGACAATGGCTAAGACACTTCCTTTATAGGCGACTCTTCCCTCGATACCTTCTGGAACCATTTTTTCAGTACTGGCATCCGCATCTTGGAAGTAGCGGTCAGCTGAACCAGCAGCCATGGCTCCTAAACTACCCATACCGCGATACGCTTTATAGCTGCGGCCCTGATACAAAATAATTTCGCCGGGTGCCTCTTCGGTTCCGGCAAACAAACTTCCCATCATCACCGTCGAAGCACCTGCCGCTAACGCCTTAGATACATCCCCTGAGAATCGAACGCCACCGTCTGCGATACAGGGAACTCCGCTGCCCTTTAAAGCATTAGCCACGTTAGAAATGGCAGTAATTTGAGGTACTCCAACGCCGGCAACAATACGCGTGGTACAAATGGACCCTGGTCCAATTCCTACCTTTACCGCATCGGCACCATGCTCAACCATAGCAAGCGCTGCCGCCGCGGTCGCAATATTCCCGCCAATAACGTCAACTTTCGGGTAATGTGTTTTTATCCAACGAATACGGTCTAAGACACCTTTCGAATGGCCGTGTGCTGTATCTACGACCAGCACATCTACACCCGCTTTGGCTAACAAATCAATCCGCACATCATTCTCACGCCCGACGCCGACTGCTGCACCAACGCGCAGTTTTCCCAAGTTATCTTTTGAGGCAAAGGGATGTGCCGTAGACTTTTGAATATCTTTAGCGGTAATCAATCCACATAATTCAAATGTACTATTTACCACTAAGACTCGTTCTAAACGATGCTTATTCATTAAACGCTTCGCTTCGACGACGTCGGCATTTTCATCGACGTACACCAACTTTTCACGCGGAGTCATCTTAGCACGCACCTCTGCGTCCAATTCAGTTTCAAAACGTAAATCACGGTTCGTGATAATGCCTACCACCATCGTCTTTTCCACCACTGGAAAGCCGCTAATACCGTATTGCTGTGAAAGAGCAATCACGTCACGAATTTTCATGTCGGGAGGAATGGTGATGGGGTCACGCAGAACACCGGATTCGAAGCGCTTTACCTTTGAAACTTCAGCGGCTTGCTCTTTAGGCGTTAAATTTTTATGAATAATACCGATGCCACCCTCTTGTGCCATCGCAATTGCCAAACGCGCTTCAGTTACCGTGTCCATCGCAGCAGACAACAGTGGGATATTTAACGTAATGTTGCGCGTTAAATGCGTTGCTAGAGAAGTCTCGGTGGGAAGAATGCTTGAAAAAGAGGGAACTAGCAGAACATCGTCAAAGGTTAGTGCTTTTTGTAAAAGACGCATTATATTTTCCTATAGGCGCAAAAACGAATTATACGGCATTCGGATATTGGATGCACTTAATGTGATCTTTGATGTGACATCCATTTTTGCGCGGTGATTTGCCCTTGGGTTGACAGAAATTACAAAGCGTGTCGAAATTCATGCTTTTCCTATTCGCTGTTATCCAAACTAAAGAAGACCATGAAACGATTAACTTATCAGCTACTTATTAGTCTAACTATGCTGTTTTCCCTCAACGTATCAGCCTTGGCTCAGTATGTATGGCTAGACGAAAACGGTAGAAAACAATATTCTGACCAGGCTCCCCCGCCTTCCATATCAAAAAATAGAA
Organism: Solimicrobium sp.; assembly: GCA_021155915.1. GTDB lineage: Bacteria > Pseudomonadota > Gammaproteobacteria > Burkholderiales > Burkholderiaceae_D > Solimicrobium. The sequence goes on from JAJNBE010000011.1 coordinate 41,439, forward strand.
TTCTCAAGTTTTCGGGAAAAAAAATGGATGATCTTTCAGATTTAACGTCTGTTGCAGACGAAAAAGTAAAGCAACCTCCAAGTTGGGAGGACAAGAATCTTGATTATAAAAAGAGACGAGATGAATTTGCTTTAAAAGAAAAAAAGGAGGAGATCGACGCGAAAAATGCCGCAGTCGCAAGTGAAAATTGCAGGCGCATGAACGCATACAAACAAAGCTTAGAGTCGGGTCAACGGATGGCGCAAATCGATTCAACGGGAACGCGCAGTTTTGTTACTGACGAACAGCGCGCACAGGAGCTTAACGAACTAAATCTGACTATGAGTGAATGTAAATAATGAGCTGCCAGCTTATTTACTTGCCTTCTCTGCTCGCCTTCGTCTGGCCGCCATAGGATCTACTTCCAAAGGACGGTAAATTTCTACTCGGTCTAAGTCCCTTAGTACCGTATCTGGACTACTTAGTTTAGAGTAAATTCCCATTTTAAGATGGGCGAGGATTATTTCAGGGAACGCTTCTATTAAACCACTTAACATAATCGCTTGTTGTATAGTAGCCCCTTGGGAAACCTGCAAAGTGCGAAGAAATTGTTTTCCCGGGGTTAAAAAACATACCGTAATTTTATTTTTTTTCATAGACACTTTCCGCCCGACGACAAAAGGCATCTACAAAACTATTAGCAATTTTATTAAACACAGGGCCTATCAAATGCTCTAGAATCTTGCTGGAAAATTCATAGTGCAAATCGAATTCAATTTTGCACGCATTATCACGCAGCGACTTAAAAACCCATGTACCGTCCAAATGCTTAAACGGCCCGGAGATTAACTTCATTTTCATTAACGTTGGCGCAGAATTGGTATTCTCCGTAGTAAAACTATGTTGCACTCCATGAAAGTTAATATGGAGAGTAGCCACCAAACTGGTTTCACTGCGCTGTAGTACCGATACCTCACCACACCACGGCAAAAAATGTGGATAATTTTCAACGGTGTCTACCAAAGCAAACATTTGTTCGGCACTATATCCGACTAGAGCAGATTTTCTAACTACGGCCATTTTTGTTAAACGATCTGTATGTGAAGTAGGTGAATAAGGTTTTTACCTGATCCGGAATTCTACCTGAGTTATTCATTAAACTTATTTACCAACTTATTTACTGAACTTATTTACCCTACTTATTATGCGAATAGCTGACAATAAAAAAGCCTTTCACGATTATTTTATCGAGGAACAATTCGAAGCTGGCATAGTTTTGGAAGGCTGGGAGGTTAAAGCCATACGTGCTGGTCGGGTTCAGCTCAAAGAAGCGTATGTGGTTGTAAAGAAGGGAGAAATTTTTTTATTCGGCGCGCACATTGGTGCTCTGCCCACAGCATCTACTCACATTAGCCCGGAAGCCTTACGCACCCGAAAACTCTTATTAAATAAATCGGAAATCAATAAATTAATCGGAAAAGTAGAACGCGCGGGATATACGCTAGTTCCGCTCAATATGCACTTTAAGGCCGGCAGAGTAAAGATTCAAGTTGGATTGGCTAAAGGCAAAAAACAATACGATAAACGTGAGACCGAAAAAAATCGTGATTGGCAGCGTGAGCAGCAGCAGATACTGAAAATTCACCGCCGGTAACGTGCCTAACCTTATCAAGTCGGGTATAAAAAATAGTGTCCTTTACAACCGGAGCGAGCGCGACAAAGTCTCGGCGTACGGAACTTAGTGATCGGAATGTAACTGAGCACACGATGGCGAGCACCGCGCAACGCCGTATTTGGCGCACACAATAGCTGGTGCAGTAGTCTCATTAAAGGAAATAAAAATTAAATCATGAAGTACGCCGTTATTGGAGCTGGTTGGGCGGGCAGTAGCGCGGCCGTTGAACTAGTTAAACGTGGGCATGAAGTTCACTTGTTTGAAGCTAGCCGCACTTTGGGCGGTCGTGCCCGACAAGTCAATGGGCTGGGATTATTAGTAGATAACGGCCAGCATATTTTATTGGGCGCGTATAAGGGGACTTTAACGCTACTCGACAGTTTGGGCGTAGATCAAAAAAAAGTTTTTTCACGCTTGCCACTTCAAATTTGCTATGCCGATACTGTGGCTGGTATAGAACTTATTGCGTGGAAACTTCCAGCGCCGATGCATATTCTGGGGGCCCTGCTTTTAGCGAAGGGGTTATCCACCGCGGATAAAATGGCATTGGCGCGGTTTTCATCCAGTGCTCAATGGATGGGTTGGCAACTTAATACCGACTGCAGCGTTGACGAATTACTGCAACGTTTTGATCAGACAGATAATGCGATTCGATCAATTTGGCGCCCCCTTTGCCTTGCAGCACTTAACACACCTGCTCAGCGCGCTTCTGCGCAAGTATTTTTGAATGTATTAAAGGATAGTTTAGCTGCGAATCGTGCGGCATCTGATATGTTAATTCCACGCACTGATTTAACCGCCTTGTTACCCCAGGCTGCGGCGGCTTTTATTGAAGATAATAATGGTAAAGTATATCTCGGATGTAATGTGAGTTCTCTCTATAAGAATGATACGCAATGGCGGCTAGAGGTACAGCAATCTATACGGCCATCGTATGAAGCTTTTGATGGCGTAGTTATTGCTACGCAGCCTGACATAGCTAAAAAATTGCTAATGTCAGTCGACCTAGCAGAACTCATTCCTGAATTTGAGTATGAATCTATCACTACCTGTTATTTAAAGTATTCCTCGACTGTCAAATTGCCTCGACCATTTCTCACTTTGAATGAGCGCCCTGCAGATGCTGCATGGGGACAATATGTATTTGATCGAGGGCAAACTAATCAACAGGCAGGATTATTAGCCGTGGTGGTAAGTGCCTCCCAAGTGGCCATTGAACAAGGGCGCAGCGAATTAGCATTAAATTGTGCCAAGCAACTAGCACGGGAATTAGGACAGGCTGAACTAGCCTTACCTAAATCGAATTTAATCATTACAGAAAAACATGCCACGTTTTCTTGTACACCAGGTTTGAAACGCCCTTCCAATCATCTTCCAATTCCTGGGTTAGTTTTAGCAGGTGACTATACAGACAGCCGTTATCCGGCAACTTTAGAATCTGCAGTGCAAAGTGGATTGATAGCAGCCACCGCCTTGTCGGATTTAGATCGGCGATTACGAGAATAGCTGAACAGAGCTAGTCACTGAACTGAATCCGGCACTCGACCACGTGCCGAGATTAACTACGTAGTACACGGTTCTCAATTGGTCAAATGAGGATATTCACCAAACTGCAACGATAAACGCTGGGCATCGCTATTTACCCGGACAAGAGCGCCAATAGGTAATGTTACTTTCTCTGGGCAGTGCCCAAAAGGAAGTCCTGTAATGATTGGAATAGATAGTTTGCTACGCAGGAATATCAACATGGCGCCGAAATCGTAACCATTATCATAATTTGTAGCGCCGTAATTAGTAAAATAACCCAAAATCAGCGCTTTTTGTTGAGCCAATATTCCGGCATGGTGCAGCTGCAATATCATACGTTCCACTCGGTAAGGATTTTCATTGACATCTTCTACGAACAGAATCCCATTCGCAATTTTGGGCATAAATTGGCTACCAATTAGGTGCGTAATAATCGATAAGTTCCCACCCCAAAAAATACCTTGCGCTTGTACCGAAGGATTACCCTCTACTGCTACTTCAAAACTATAATTATCCTGTGTCAGACATTGCCGGAAATGATGAAACGCATAGTCGTGTATTTGCTCTGATCCAAAGTCTTCATTTATCATAGGACCGGCAAAACTGATCATATCCGTTTTAGCCAATAGGCCTAACTGGAAGGCGGTAAAATCGCTGAAGCCAACAAACAATTTTTTAGTTGAAGCTAATCGGGTGAAATCAATCTCATCTAAGAATCGAGAAATACCGTAACCGCCCCGCAAGGCAAGCACCACGTCAACGTCCGGATCTTCTGCTGCACGGTAGAATTGCGTTAGTCGTATTGCATCTTGTGCAGAGAAACGCTGATATTTTGCATTGGGATCAACCAGGTTTTTTATAGTCCAATCACGTTTTTCGAGGCGCTCAATGGCACGCGTTACATTGTCTTGGTTCGGAGCGTAGCCACTGGGAGCGATAATAGCAATAGTTGGCATAAACGTTAATTTTCAACCGATTTTTTTTGTAAGCGACGTTGAACAAAAAAGCTGCTCAGTAAATTACTACATTCATCCGCGAGCAGACCACCGGTTACTTTGGTGTGATGATTGAGCTGGCGTTGCTCAAATAAGTTGAAGACAGAACCGGCTGCGCCGGTTTTCAAATCTGTTGCGCCAAATATGACTCTCGATAAGCGTGCGTGCAACATAGCGCCAGCGCACATCGCGCAGGGTTCTAGTGTTACGTATAACGAGCAATCGGAAAATCGATAATTTTGTAACGTTATTCCCGCTGATCGTAGCACTTGCATCTCCGCATGCGCACTGGGATCATGCAAAGAAATGGGCTGGTTAAATCCGCTGGCAATAACTACACCTGCCTTTACTAACACGGCTCCTACCGGAACTTCGCCTACGGCCCATGCCAGTTCCGCCTGCGTCATGGCCAGACGCATAAAATACTCGTCTTGAGAGGGAGAATTAACTTGCATCGGTAATATCGGCCCAACAATTGGGAGTTTCATACAGGGTAATTTTTTGTAGCGCCAACGCTCGACCATACCGATTGTGGTACACCCGTTTGAGAACATCAAAGGCAAGTTGGGCTAAATTTTCCACAGTAGGAACGCGATCAACCACGACCGTTTTATGGTCAGGCAATGAATTTAGAAATTCCTTTACAGCCGAATCTTTGTCATAAACAAAAAAAGCATGATCCCAAAGGCTAACTAAATGTTCATGTGCTAACGCCTTCACATCGGAAAAATCCATGATCATGCCATTATCGGAAACCCCATCTTGCTTAACCACTTCACCGGATAAAGTAATAAGTAAGGTGTAACGGTGACCATGTAAATTGCGGCACTGGCTATTATGATCAGGGATACGATGGCCAGCATCAAATTCAATTTTTCGAGTTATGGTGAGCATAATGGCATGCCTGTTTCTACTTGTTAATAGTGCTATCGACCTTAAGGCCAGATCTAAAGAAGCTTTACAATTTAACGCTAAGCATACGTTCAGAAAGTTTTGAGTAACCGGCAATTATAAACTGAGATCCTGATCTAAGTAACCGCTGAACCATTAAAAATCAGGCCGATCGCATCAAGCTCACTATAGAGACCTCTGCATAACCGTAGCGAGCGAGTCAAAGTCCAGGCGCACGGAGCGCAGCAACCGGAATGTACTTAAGTACATGAGGATTGCGAGCACCGCGCAACGCCGAATTTGGTACGCGCAGTAGGCTATGCATAGGTCTCTTATATTTAACTGGTGAGTGCCAAGAAAACGGCTAAAGCCCTAGGCAAGTGCATGAAGATCGTCATAAATGAGCATATTCACTCAAGTTGGGCTAACGCTTATCATCCCCTCTGTATCAACTTAAGCAGTTGGGCCATAAGGGCAAACTTAAATATCGTCTAAGCGACCCCGTCTAGGCGACCCCGTCTAGGCGACCCCGTCTGGGCGACCCCGTCCTGAGACTGATGAGAGGTAAATGTCTTCGCGCTGGCTGAACTCGCTCTCGTTGGCCGGTAGGGTATATACGCCACAAACGTAGCCCTCCGTGCGCCCACAGTCATTTTCGCGCATGTTTCTATCCAGGTTATTCTGGGGTGGGGTTATACCGGAATAAATCGGTGGGTTACTTATGGCAAGTCAGCCCCACCGGAAGACACGCTGGGGGGAAGTTATGAATGGGGCGCGCGCCTCCAACCCGCTAAAGCGGTTAGTGAAAATCTTGCGCAGTTTGGTCAACAAGTAAGCTTTTAACCAACTGAGAAATATCCGGCGTGTTGATAAGTTGCGCTGCGGTAACCTCATTACGTTTAAGCATTACGCGAATTTGTGAATGATTAACTGCATCCACAAACGCAGAAATATTTGGCAAATTGATGAGCTGTGGGATGGTTAGGTTCTCGATAACCAGCAACTTGTAAATATTTCTGTTACGTAGAGCATGAGAAAGTTCAATGATATTTGGCAAGTTGATGAGTTGTAAAGAGTTTATCTCATTCCACTCTAGGGCAAATTGAACGTGTTCATGGGATATAACATGTTTAAACGTAGAAATATTCGGGAGCTTAATCAGTCTTTCTGCGTACACGTATTGATCAGCCCCGCGTAATTTATATTCGTGAGATTTGTCTAACACATCAATAAATTCGGTGATATTCAGTAAATCGATGAGCTGGTTTATGGTTACGATGTCGTTTTTGAGCCACTCTTGAACGCGAGGATGATCTAATGCCTTAGCAAAATCGGCGATATCAGACAAATGAGCGAATTGCTTTATCGTTAATGTTTTATTATCGAGATATTTTTGAATTCCATTCCTATCCAGCGCTTGCGCTAAATACCTCACATTTATTGTAGTAAAGAGCAATTTTACCGTTAGCTCACCATTGTCAAGGTACTTTTGAACCCCACTTTTCTCCAAGGCTTCGTCCAACTCAACCAAGAAATCATGGTTATGCCTATTCCCTTGTGTCATAAAATGTAAGAGCTGCTCAATAGATGCCTTGCCATTATCGAGGACCTTTTGAACGCCTGTATTTTCGAAGATTGAGCAAAAATAAGAGGTCCTCCATCCGAAAAGTTTCGCCAAATCGATTAGCTGCTCCACTGTTAATTGACCATTCTGCAAATATTTTTGAATTCCAGGCCAGGTTAAAGCCTCATTGAACTCAACAATAATCAAAGGACAATCACTGTACTCATCCTCTTTGCATTTCAGTGCGAGTTTGCCGTTGTCAAGGAGCGTTTGCACTATACTGTTATTTAGCGCCAACATAAGAGAGAACAGGGGTTTAGCATCTTCCTTATAATACTCGTCTAAACAGAGCTCTCCAATGCTCATTATCCCATTGTCCAGGTACTTTTGAACTGCTGGGTTATTGAGAAAATAAAGAATTCTATGCAAAGCAAGATTCTCCAACAAACTGTCGTCTCCTCCCTCTAAATCTAACATTCGTAAACTGTCATCACCCAAAGTGCCATCAAGGCAATACTTAATAAGCGGCTCAATGCTGTAGGCGCTCCAATTTACGCCGGTGTATGCACCTAAATTCTCTTGAATGTGCTGATTCAACCTTTCTACTGTGTCCTGAAGAATTTTTGCTCGTTTTTCTGGGTCTGTCGTTTGTTGTTTGGCTTGTTCAATAGTGAGTTCGCCCCTTTTAATTTTCTGAATGGTTAATGGGCCGCAATTTACCCCCAGCTCTTTTTGTAAGTAATCAATTCCGATTTGATCCCTTGGAATATACGGGTCCGATCGATATTTCAGGTTTTCCAAAAAAAGTTTTTTTGCTGGACATGCCGGTGTGATTAGCAATTTTCCCGCCTCGTTCAGGCGGTCTCGCCAATACCGATTATCCTGCGCCTTACAGGTGCTGGACAAGTTCAGTTGATCATGCACCGACAAAAACGAGCATTGATAAGTTTGAAGTTCTGACGGGACAAATTGCCAGAAGTTTTCACCAAAGCCGACTGGTTGAGGTAAGCCAGGTTGATGCTGGTTGTAAAGCTGGATACCCATTGTTAAAAGAGCGCTGAGGTCAGCGTATTTATACTGCTTTAATGCGTTAGCGGGCTCTTCGGGTACCTGCGCTATTAACGCATCCAAAGCAGACAATATCTCCTGAGGCAATATCAAAAAGTACCCTACCTCTTTTTTGCACATAATGAATATTATGAGGGCTTCTTGCAGCAGCACGGGCAGATGAGAGGAACGCAGGTTTCCAGAGCCCACCAACTTGTCAAAAAGCACCTCTATAGCTGCTAATACAGCCGCGCAGTTTTCTTCTTTATTTACGGATGCTCGTGCTTTTTCATATATCTGATTGATTACATTTCGCTGGTCAGGTGTTTTTCCCTCAGTAACCAGCGTGGTCAGCAATGACCGTGAAGCCGATGAATTATTGATGCGCTGCATACTTTTCTTTCCAATAAAAAAGCGTTGATTCGGCGGATTTAATGAACTTGTCGTAAGCTGCCTTACGGCTAGACACGGTCGTGGTAAATGAACTGGTAATTGTTGCTGCAATTGCTATAGTCTGACAGCACATCCCGCCGGTGCTGATATCTAAAGAAGTCAACTCCTAAAGAAAACGTTGGCCGCCTACCGGCCGGACTAATCGAGCAAGAAAGCTTATCTTGTTTTTAGAAAATAGTTATTGTGGATTACCCTAATGCCTTGCTTAGAGGCCGAATAAAATCAACTGACTATCTAATGGGTAGGGTTTTAACCGCAAAGAGTTTGTTTAGCAGTAAGGTTTAGCGGGATATAGTAGAGTAGTTTCTAAGGCTGGTGGCAAAGACGGGACCGAGATGGGTATCCGAAATGTCGAACGCCGTGAGACTTGTCCCGCTTTGCCAAGTGATGCTCGTTCGTGAGGTCGAGATTTTTTGATAACTACCGGCCCCCTTTGGCTGGTAACATGCCTATTGATCCATGGGTAAAAGTAGGAATAGAAATTTTGATCAACCTTATTCGATCTCCTTCCGGTATATTTTTTATACGCTCCTTACGCTTTGTCCTTTGATAGCTTGCTATGGTTATGAAGACGCCTCATAGTTGCGGATTTAATTTTTTAATCTTGCAATGCAACCTATTTAATGCGGAAATGTAGGCTTTAGCTGAGGCAACAATAATGTCAAGGTCAGCACCGATGCCGTTTACTATACGTCCTGCTTTTGATAAGCGCACAGTAACTTCACCTTGCGCTTCTGTACCCGCAGTAATGGCATTTACCGAATACAGCGATAATTCTGCACCAGTCTGGGTAACCGATTCGATCGCAGCAAAAATGGCATCTATAGGACCGTTACCGTAGCTTTCAGACATTGCTTCTTTTCCATCGATAGAAAATATGACTTTAGCGTGCGGTTGTTTACCCGTTTCGGAAGATTGGGATAACGAAATGAACTGATAATATTCTTTGGTATGCGACTGTTGCTCGTCTGACACCAAAGACATAATATCTTCATCAAAAATCTCCGACTTTCTGTCTGCTAATTCTTTAAAGCGCGCAAATGCAGCATTCACTTCTACTTCTGAATCTAAACCCATACCTAGTTCATTTAAGCGCTGTTTGAACGCATTGCGACCCGATAATTTTCCGAGCACAATTTTATTCGCCGCCCAACCGACCTCTTCGGCGCGCATAATTTCATACGTATCACGTGCCTTTAAAATGCCATCTTGGTGAATACCGGAAGCATGCGCAAAAGCATTAGCGCCAACAATCGCTTTATTGGGTTGAACAATAAATCCAGTAATTTGTGACACTAATTTTGAGGTAGGGACAATCTGGGTCGTATCAATACCAACGTCAAAGTTAAAATAATCCCTTCGAGTGCGCACCGCCATTACGATTTCTTCTAAAGCCGTGTTACCGGCTCGCTCACCCAAGCCGTTAATCGTGCACTCCACTTGACGCGCCCCGCCAATGGTCACACCAGCCAGGGAATTAGCCACTGCCATCCCTAAATCGTTATGGCAGTGTACAGACCAAATTGCTTTATCTGAGTTGGGAATACGATCGCGCAAGGCCTTTATCATGTTACCGAATAATGTGGGGACGGCATAACCAACCGTGTCCGCAAAATTGATGGTTGTTGCCCCTTCATTAATAACCGTTTCAATGACACGACTCAGGAAATCGAGATCAGAACGGCTACTATCTTCCGGCGTAAATTCAATGTCGTCGGTAAATTGGCGTGCAAAGCGAACCGATGATTTTGCTTGCTCAAATACCGCTTCCGGACTCATGCGCAATTTCTTTTCCATATGTAATGGTGAAGTTGCGATGAAAGTGTGAATACGTTTGCGGGGCGCACTGATCAGCGCTTCTGCCGCGCGCGAAATGTCACGCTCATTCGATCGTGACAACGAACAAATAACGGAATCTTTAATCACGCTGGAAATCGCTTGTATGGAATCAAAATCGCCCTGCGATGCGGCAGCAAAGCCTGCTTCAATAACATCAACGCGCAATCTTTCTAGCTGTTTAGCTATTCTAATTTTTTCATCACGCGTCATTGATGCGCCGGGCGATTGCTCCCCGTCGCGTAAAGTAGTGTCAAATATGATGAGTTTTTCTGCCATGCTTTGCTCCGGTATTCGAAATAAAACGGTGTAGATCGCCGAGGATAATCAATGTTCGTCATGCACTTCTACTTCAGTTTGTAGGATACTCACCGGGCGACCTTTTCTCCAACGCCATAGAAATATAGTATAGCCAGACAACAAATACAGAACGAATATACCGAACAACACTTTAGGCGGGTCACTCACAATTAATACATAGGCCAGTACTAATGCCAAAGGAACAGCAAATGGCACCGATCTTTTAAAATTAATATCTTTAAAGCTATAGAAGGGAATGTTGCTGATCATAGTTAAACCAGCTAACACCGTGAGAATCCACGTTACCCATCGTAAATCAGTGCCCGATATCCCTAAGTCGGTCATTGACCAGATAAACCCCGCTACTAATGCAGCCGCAGCTGGACATGGGATACCCTGAAAATAACGTTTGTCGACTATATGAATATTAGTATTAAATCTTGCCAAACGCAGAGCAGTACTAGCACAAAAAATAAATGCGCCCAACCAACCCCACTGCCCTAATCCCCGTAGAGCCCATTCATAAGCAACTAGCGCAGGAGCTGCGCCAAAAGAAACCATATCGGACAAACTATCGTATTGCGCCCCGAATTCACTTTGCGTATTCGTTAATCGTGCTACACGCCCGTCTAAACTATCCAGCACCATGGCAATAAAAATAGCGATCGTGGCTTTTTCAAAATTGCCGTTCATACCCATAACAATGGCATAAAACCCACAGAACAAAGCGGCCGTGGTAAAAGCGTTCGGTAACAAATAAATGCCACGTAATGGCTTCTTCTTGGCTTCGACAACTTCCGTGGGCGTGGCGATAGCACCAGACTTTTTAACTACTTTGAAGAAATTCTTAATATTGGTCTTCGATTTGCGCCGTTTAAATGTCATGCATTTTCCTTGTCTATTTTTTGTTGAGGAAATTAAGGAGTAATGGTGTACATAGGGCGTTCCTTTTCAAGGAAGAAAAGATAAATTACACCTTTCTTCCTCAATTAAACTTAACCCTGCCGATAACTCGTGCGCTCAATGTCGACTCGCCAGCCTCAAAGCTAGTTTCCGGTACTGTCGCAGCACCCTTAGCCATCATCGAAGTAGCTGCAAACACCCGTGGTTCCGGGCGTACGATCCCAGCCCCGTCAACATCGAGCGATTCTAACGAAGCATCGTTAATGTTACGCCCCATTGCTGTAGCGATAGTTTGGGCACGCTCCTGCATATTTTTATAGGCAAGGTTTAAACGTGCAGTGTCCAACCGTTGGATTGCCTCATCGGACAGCTCAAAATTTATTCCATTTAACGCTAACAATTTTTGAGCTGCGGCCACTGTTTCGGCTAGCTGTTGAATATTTTTAGTTACCAAATCCAAATATTGCCCAACCCGCCAACCAGTAATTTCCCGTGTTTTATTACTTATTGAAACGTCCGAATAGACAGGGTAAGTAAAGTAACTACGCGTTGCCAACTTAGCTTGCGGATCGGCCTTTTTTACTATCTCCGTTCCTTCTTTCATTTTTCGATTAACGCGGGCAGCGGCAGTGATCTTGTCTTTATCTTGTTCTTCGATAAAAAAAGTTACTGTTGCCTGATCGTTGTCCGCTTTTACTTCACCAGAACCCGCTACCATCACGACAGTTCCCTTGGTTTGTTGCGCCGAGGTTGGAGTACTTAATAAAATACATAAAGCAACGGTCAATAGTGATGAAATTTTTTTCACGACAATCTCCTGTAAGCATGTCCTGCACTATTGCAAGTTCGACGTGTAGCATACTTTTAATTTGTAGCAAGCCTTTCATAACTTTAGCTACTGCTATCACCTTGTCGAGCCGCGAACTAAATATTTTCGCATCTTCTTAGGTCAATATTCCAGCCATCTGAAACGTACTGCACGAACCCAATAATTGTGCAGAGGTGTCTTCTGTGCAAAATGTGGGATTAGTAAACTGCTAACCCACCTACGCTTTTGCCAGATTTTGGAAAAGTTATAAAAAATTGTCCATCCAAAAATAAACCTAATTAGTTTTTCGATTGATCAACGAGCTTGTTTTTAGCAATCCACGGCATCATGCTACGCAGTTTGCTGCCTACCTGTTCAATTTGATGCTGTGCATTTAAACGACGGCGTGAAACCAGTGTCGGAGCACCCGCTTTATTTTCCAAGATAAAACTCTTCGCGTATTCACCCGTTTGAATATCTTTTAAACATTGGCGCATCGCATTTTTGGTATCTTCAGTCACAATTTTTGGGCCTGTCACATATTCGCCATACTCCGCATTATTTGAGATGGAATAATTCATGTTAGCGATACCACCTTCGTAGATCAAGTCGACGATTAACTTTAACTCATGTAAGCATTCAAAATACGCCATTTCAGGTGCATAGCCCGCTTCGGTTAGTGTCTCAAAACCAGCTTTGATTAACTCTACTGCTCCCCCGCATAATACGGCTTGTTCCCCAAACAAATCGGTTTCAGTTTCTTCACGGAAGTTGGTTTCAATAATGCCCGCTCGTCCGCCTCCGTTAGCCATTGCATAAGATAAAGCAATATCACGAGCTGAACCGGACCTATCCTGGTAAACCGCAATTAAATGCGGAACACCCCCGCCTTGCGTGTAGGTGGAACGAACTGTGTGCCCCGGTGCTTTGGGTGCGATCATGATGACATCTAGATCTGCACGCGGTACCACCTGGCCATAATGGACATTAAATCCATGGGCAAAAGCTAACACGGCGCCTTGTTTGGCGAAGGGAGCAACATTGTCCTGATATACCTGTGCAATATTTTCATCGGGAAGCAAAATCATAATGACATCGGCTACTTTGACGGCGTCGTTAACTTCGGCAACATTTAAGCCTGCATTTTTTGCTTTGTTCCATGAAGCGCCTTCTTTCCGCAGAGCAACAGTCACTTTACAACCAGAATCATTCAAATTTTGTGCATGGGCATGACCCTGGGAACCGTAACCGATAACGACCACGTTTTTGCCTTTGATTAGTGAGAGGTCACAATCTTTATCGTAAAAAACATTCATTTAATTTTCCTAATTAAGTTTTTAGTGGGTTTTGAATTGGTATTAAGGTCCGGGGTAAACCTGGTAAAGAACGGCGCAACTATATCTTAAGTATACGTTCGCCACGGCCGATACCTGAGCCGCCGGTACGCACGGTCTCTAGAATGGCAGTACGTTCAATTGAGTCAATGAAGGCATCTAATTTAGCTTTATCACCGGTCAATTCGATGGTGTAAGTCTTGTCAGTTACATCAATAATGCGACCTCTAAAAATGTCAGCGGTACGCTTAATTTCTTCCCGCTCATTACCGATTGCCCGCACTTTAATTAACATCAGTTCTCTCTCAATGTGCGGACCGTCGGTTAAGTCAACGACCTTAACCACTTCGATTAACCGGTTCAAATGTTTCGTAATTTGTTCAATTACATCATCCGATCCAGCGGTTACAATAGTGAGACGTGATAAAGTCGCATCTTCGGTCGGGGCAACGGTTAGTGTTTCAATGTTATAGCCACGGGCAGCAAATAAACCTACCACCCTAGACAACGCACCTGATTCATTTTCAAGTAAAACTGAAATTATATGACGCATTACAAATCCTCCGAGCCGAGCAACATTTCGGAAAGACCCTTGCCCGTTTTCACCATGGGCCAGACATTTTCCGTCTGATCGGTAATAAAATTCATAAAGACCAGACGATTTTTCATAGCAAACGCTTCTGTTAATGCGCCGTCAACGTCTGCTGGGTTGTCGATTTTCATTCCAACGTGACCATACGCTTCGACCAGTTTAGTAAAGTCGGGTAAAGAATCCATGTACGACTCGGAATAGCGTGAGGCGTAATCAATTTGCTGCCATTGACGCACCATGCCCAGGAAACGATTGTTCAACAAAATGATTTTGGGAGTTAAATGGTATTGCTTACATGTGGCTAATTCTTGTATACACATTTGGATTGACCCTTCGCCGGTAATGCAGGCCACGGTCGCACCGGGATTAGCCATTTGTACACCCATAGCGTACGGCAAACCCACCCCCATTGTGCCCAGCCCACCAGAATTAATCCAGCGACGCGGTTGATCAAAGGGATAATATTGCGCAGCCCACATTTGATGTTGCCCGACGTCGGAAGTAATGAAGGCTTCACCTTGTGTAATCTTCCAAACTTTTTGAATTACCGATTGCGGTTTAATTACTTCCGTTGAATCGGCGTATTTCATACAGTCTCGCTTACGCCATTCGTTAATTTGCTTCCACCACGCTAAGATCGACGTTGCCTTCGGCCGAGTTTCAGCACTTGCTAATTGCAACAACAACTCTTGTAAAACATCCTTCACATTACCCACAATAGGAATATCGACTTTCACGCGTTTGGAAATGGACGATGGATCAATATCAATATGAATAATTTTGCGAGCATGGGAGGCAAAATGTTTGGGATTTCCAATCACGCGGTCATCAAAACGCGC
>JAJNBE010000012.1 GCA_021155915.1 Solimicrobium sp.
GAAGCGGGAAGAAATCATTAATTCCGCCATAGAGAAATTAGACAACGCGTGCCCCCGTGCTCTTCAGGATCCGGAACAGGCCAATGCGTTTATCCGGCACTTAATACAGCTGGCCGTTCCTTTTCTTAGCGGAATGGCGAAAATGAAAAGCTGGTTTACCCCTCCAACGGAGAACCGGTTAGAGACTTTTCAGGTGGCCGCAAAACAACTCACCCGGGCAAATCTTCTGGTGTTTAGCGGAACTCCCCGGGAAATCGCTGCACACATAATGGACTATTTAGATAATCCATCTCTGATGGCAATGCGGTTGGTATCGGCAGCGGCTTGTGACCAGGCGGAAAAAAAGTTAATTCCCCACTGCCTAAAATTTGATCAGCTCGCAATCGGGTCAAGCGCGGATGGATATACGTATTACGAACATGTCAATATTCCTGCTGTACGCATCAAATTGGAGAATATAGCGCGAAAAGAGGAGGCCGCCATTGCTCAGTTCGTGGTCACAGACAATGAGGCCTTGTTTGCTCAATTCATCAGAAGTCTGGCTAAGAATAAACACGTAAAAACCCTTCATTTAGATCTAGGTTCCAATCGTTTGGGGAAAAATACCCGGGTGCTGACGAGGGTGATTCAACGGCTCTCCCTGCTTCCGAATCTCACGAGCCTGGATGTTGATGGTAATTATTTGGACGACAGGGGCGCGGAAATTATTTCGGTGCTTCCAAATCTCATGCATTTGAATATTCGTTTGAACCAGCTGGGACCGTCGGGTGCCGGTTTCATTTCCAGGCTGTCGACTCTCATGCGTTTGGAGATTGGTGGAAACCAGATAGGTGATAGAGGTGCAGAGTCGATTTCCACGCTGTCAAAACTCACGGATCTGGAAATTAGCAGAAGCGGTATGGGCTGGCGGGGTGTGGAATTCCTTTCCAGGCTGCCGAAACTCACGAGTCTCAATATCGGTTCGAATGATTTGGGAGAGACCGGTGCGGAGACGCTTTCCAGCCTGTCGAATATCACGAATCTGTCCACCGGATGGAACCAGTTGGGTAAGGCGGGTGCGGAGCCTATTTCCAAGCTACCGAATCTTACGCGTCTGGATATTCGTAGCAATGGGCTGGAAGATACGGACACACAGTTCCTTTCTACCCTGCAGAATCTCACAAATCTGAATATTGGCTGGAATAAGACCGGGAAGGTGGCCGGGCAATTCATCTCCACATTGCCAAAGCTCATGCGTTTGCATATTGATCACAACGAATTGGAGGATGTAGACGCGGAGTTCATTTCCACTCTACCGAACCTCACAACTCTGGATATTAGTGGGAATTGTTTAACGGGTGTATCCGCAGAGAGGATTGTCAAGTTAAAGAATATTAAGAATCTCGATATTCGATTTAATCCCCTGGGTGATAAGCATATGTGGCTGTCAGAAAACACCATAGGAACAATTTGAGTTGAAAGAACCGGGTGAGCATTTTGTTGATAGATACGACATCGCAGGGTGTGGTTTTAATCAATTGTTAGTCCGTTATTCTTGCCAGGGGTGTATCCAGCGGTGATTGAGACATTTTAGGAGGCAAGGAAAGTATGCCGATCCGCCCGAGAGAATGGTTCATTAATGAGGAATGACGGAAGAAAAAGGCGCGCCATTGAGTAGCCAAGAATAGAACTTCTACCCAATATTTTCGTTTTTACTTATATATTGAAAAAGTCTTTGTTCCTCAGCACTCAAGATGTGGATTAGAATTTACTCGATTTTCGGAGGGCAAGGCATGAAGACTTCATCCCGGGCTAACCGAGCAATAAAGCATCGTCGTCAATTTCTTCACCGCGTACCTTTTCAAACATGCTGAGAAGACCGGAAACTCCTAGCTTTTGACGTTCTTCTCCCTCTAAGTCGAGTACCACCTGGCCTTGGTGAAGCATTACGGTACGAGTGCCATAGTCTAACGCTTGCCGCATGCTATGAGTGACCATCATGGCAGTCAGCTTGTTCTCTTCGATAATTTTTCGGGTTAAATTGAGCACAAATGAAGCTGTTTTCGGATCCAACGCGGCCGTATGCTCATCAAGCAAGAGGAGTTTGGAGGGCTGCAGTGAGGCCATTAGCAAACTGATCGCTTGACGCTGGCCACCAGACAGTAGGCCCATGCGGTCGTGCAATCTATTTTCAAGGCCAAGACCGAGTAGCTCTAGCTTTTCCTTAAAGAGGTCGGACATTGGGCTGATGGACGCATGACCCAGGCCCCTAAGCCGACCCCGTCCTATGGCCAGAGCCATGTTCTCTTCGATTGTCAGGGAGTCACAAGTTCCGGCCATAGGATCTTGGAAGACCCGGGATACGAATTGCGCTCGCTCCCAAACGGGCATACCGGTAATGTCTCTGTCATCAATGCTAATACTTCCGACGTCTATAAAAAGGTCGCCACTAAGTGCATTGAGTAGGGTTGATTTGCCAGCGCCGTTTGAGCCGATGACGCAAACAAATTGGCCTTCGGGAATTGTGATATTAAGTCCCCTCAGGACATGATTTTCGACAGGAGAGCCGGGGTTAAAAGTAACGTGAAGATTTTGGGCAATAATCATTTCTGTCCCTGATTCTGCGCTTTTTCTGCCGTGCTAATACACGTTTTTGCTCTGCTGCGTATAGCGAACCTTTTCTTGTAGTTCGGTAGAAAAAGTGCCGTAGCCACCAAGATTGCAGTGACTAAGTTGAGGTCTTGCGCTTGCAAGCCGATTGAGTCGAAGCTGAGCGCAAGCGCGATAAAAAATCTGTAGAGGACTGCGCCAAGTACACAGGATATCGTAGTAATCCAAAATTTTCTCGCACTAATCAAGGTTTCGCCAATTATCACCGCAGCCAAACCGGCCACTATGGTTCCGATACCCATAGAGATGTCAGCACCGCCTTGGGTTTGGGCAAATAGCGCTCCAGCTAATCCGATCAAGCTATTGGCGATGGTTATTCCGAGTAGCGTCAATTTGTCAGTAGATACACCTTGTGCCCTGGCCATTCGAGCATTAACTCCGGTGGCGCGCATGGCTAATCCGATTTCCGAACTGAAAAAACGGTTCACCAGCAGTGTGATGACTAGCACTACTACTGAGAGCACCAGCGGCTGCGACCAATACAGTGATAATCCTGGCGGCTGAGTTAGTGTAAATACGGTTGCCGCATTAATGAGAGGCACATTGGGTGCACTCATTACACGCAGGTTAATCGAATACAAAGCAATCATTACTAAAATGCCTGCAAGCAGTTGCATTACTTTCATGCGAACATTCAACCATGCCGTAACAAAACCGGCTAATCCAGCTATCAAAGCAGCAATGGCAGTAGCAAGGAATGGATTTAGCCCCTTAACCAGTAACACGGCGGCAACCGCGCCACCGAGGGGAAAACTTCCGTCTGCGGTCATGTCTGGAAAATTAAGCACTCTAAAAGCGATTAATACGCCCAGGCCAACCAATGCAAAAATCATCCCGATTTCAATTGCGCCCAGTACTGATAATAAATTCATAGTTGTGTTTTTCTTTGATATTCCCTGAGTTTCACGCCAATTATGGGACGCCGCGCCTGCCCTTATTATCGTTCAACGACTTTTGCCGACTTTAAAAATGAGTCAGACAGAATTAATCCTTGACGCTTTGCAGCTGACAGATTTACGTGAAGGTCGAGATTGGCGCTGGATTGCGGCGCGATTGACCCTACGGCTTCACCCTTCAAAACGCGCACGACAATCTTTCCAGTCTGGCGGCCGATGTCAAGATAGTTCAAACCCAGCCCGAATGCCGCACCCTGTTTAACCATTAAGGTGTCACCAGCAAATACAGGTATCTTCGCTTCATCGGCAACTTTAATGAGAGCCGCAAGCGCAGTGACAAGAGTGCTGTCTGTCGACGCAAAGAAGAGGTCGACTTTGCCCACAAGATTGCGAGCCGCAGAGGACACATCTACGCTCCGTGGGGCAGCTGACGCCACGACGGTGTATCCATAAGCGGTAGCCGAACCCTTCAGAGCCTTCACAAAGGAAGCTGAATTGGCTTCGCCCGGATTGTATATCACGCCTATGCGCTTTACATTGGGAGCTCCGCGCTTAATTATGTCCAATTGCTTTTCAACTGCCACGGTATCGGCTACGCCAGAGATGTTCGTCCCGGAGCCAGCTGATGTGCTCTTCACCAAGCCTGCTGCTATGGGATCGGCAACCGCGCTAAATACGATGGGGATGTCTTTGGTAGCAACAGCAACAGCCTGTGCGGATGGGGTGGATATGGCAACGATCACATCAGCTCTATCTCCCACAAACTTACGAGCAATTTGTGCTGCGGTTGCCGTGTTGCCTTGAGCAGTTTGAGCTTGAATTTTCAAGTTTTTACCCACTTCGTAGCCAGCTGTCTTAAGTTCTTGCTTAACCCCCTCTTGCACTGCCTCCAATGCTGGATGATCCACAATAGTTATCATTGAAACAGATTTGACTGGGTCTTGAGCGAATGCGGAAGAGGTAAGCATTGATGCACAATAAGTTATAGCTAATAGAGAAATATAAGAAAAATTTTTGATTTTCATGGTTTTGGCGGATTGAAAGTAAATACTCTGTAGTTGAGAAGTAAATGGGAAAAACGAAGAGTGAATGTGCAACGAAAACTTTGCTAAGTAGAAATAACTAGCAACATCACAAGTTAAACAAAAGATTACTGAAGCGTGATTTTGACTGGTTGCATCGGCTTAATACTCATCATGAGAACTGGCTGAAGTTCGGTTTTCGTTTTTGAAAAAAAGCCATCATGGCTTCTTTGGCTTCGGGCGCATGTAACATCATCGAAAATTGTTTCATTTCTTCCCGCATTACATCATTAACTAATTGGGCGTTGGTCGATTTCATTAGGCGTTTAGTGGCGCGTAACGACGATGCTGGCAAAGCCACTAATTTCATAGCTTGTTGATTGGCGAAAGAAAGTAAATCTTTGGCTGGAATGACCTTATTTGCCATGCCTGTTTCAACTGCTTCCTGTGCGCTAAATGCTTCGCCTAGTAAAAGTTTTTCGGCGGCGCGATGATAGCCTCCTATTTTTTGTAGAAGCAGGCTGGATGCAAATTCCGGACATAAGCCAAGTTGAGTAAATGGCATGCTGAGTTTAGCTTCATCGGATAAATAAACTAAATCACAATGCATTAACATGGTGGTTCCGATGCCGATAGCTAAACCGGTAACGGCGGCAATGACCGGTTTTTGCGCGCTACTTAATGCGACCATAAATTGAACAACCGGACTTTTTTCGCTATCGGTATTGATAAACTGATCTGCATGGTTAATAAAATCTTCCAAGTCATTTCCGGCGGTGAAAATGCTATCTGAACCGGTAAATACAATTACGCGTATTTCGTGATCTGCTTCGGCAGAAAGCAACGCTTCAACCATCTCTTGATACATGGCAGTAGTGATGGCATTCTTTTTTTCCGGACGATTAAACGTGATAGTGAAGATACCGTTTTTTTTGCTGGTAAGAATGTCCATATTATTCCTTCTTACATGCGCTCAAATATACCAGCTGCACCCATACCAGTACCGACGCACATGGTTACCATTCCATACTTAAGATTGTTGCGACGTAGTGCATGGATGACCGTTGCGGCACGGATTGCCCCGGTGGCCCCTAATGGATGCCCGAGTGCAATTGCACCACCCATCGGATTTACCTTAGCTGGATCTAGTCCCAAATCCTGAACAACGGCGAGCGACTGTGCCGCAAAGGCTTCGTTTAGCTCAAACCAGTCGATTTGATCTTGCGTAATGCCAGCGGCTTGGCAGGCGACCGGAATCGCTTCTTTGGGCCCAATTCCCATAATTTCAGGCGGCACTCCGCGTACCGCGAAGGAAGCAAAACGCGCTAACGGAGTCAGGTTAAATTGTTTTAAGATTTTTTCACTTACCAGAATTAAAGCACCTGCCCCATCCGAAGTTTGTGAACTATTACCCGCCGTGACACATCCTTTAGAAGCAAATACCGGCTTTAGTTTGGCTAAACCTTCCAGTGAAGTGTCAACCCGCGCGCCTTCGTCCTTGCAGACTGTACGTTTTTTCAGTTCGATTTCGCCCGTTGCTAAATTGGGAATGCGTTCGATAACGTCAACGGATGTCATTTCTGCGTCGAAGTAGCCGGCATTTTGCGCAGCAATAGCGCGTTGGTGGGATTGTAGGGAGAATGCATCTTGCGCTTCGCGCGAGATTTTCCACTGTTGAGCGACTTTTTCAGCAGTTAACCCCATACCATAGGCCATACCGATATTTTCATCTTGGAAGATGTTCATATTGAAAGAGGGATGGTGACCCATCATCGGAATCATTGACATCGATTCCGTTCCTCCCGCAATCATCACATCAGCCTGTCCGACGCGAATACGATCTGCGGCCATGGCCACGGCCGTGATACCAGAGGCGCAAAAGCGGTTAATCGTGACGCCGCCCACAGATTTAGGCAAGCCGGCTAAAAGTACCGCCATCCGGGCGACATTGCTGCCTTGTTCGGCTTCAGGAAACGAGCAACCGATCATGGCATCTTCGATTAATTGTGGGTCTAGATTGGGCACCGCCGCCAAGGCAGATTGTAAAACCCGGACCAGAAGATCATCGGGACGCGTATTTTTAAACATACCCCGACCAGATTTGCCAATTGGTGTGCGAGTGGCGGCGACGATATAAGCTTCCTGAAGTTGTTTAGACATTATGATGTTCCTTAAAAAGTGCGTATTTGTCGTTTTAACCTTACAGCCTCATCAACTGCGAACGTTAATTGCGAACTGGTTTACCTGTTTGCATCATACCCATAACGCGTTCTTGTGTTTTAGGATGGTTTAACAACTCCATAAAGGCTTTGCGTTCCAAGTCCAATAGCCATTGTTCATCGACAACGCTACCGTTTTCAATTTCTCCACCAGAAAGGATTTCTGCAATCATGGTGCCTAGTTTATAGTCATGTGCAGAGATAAATCCGCCATCTCGCATGTTCACTAATTGTGCAGTAATCGTCGCCATTGTGTAACGACCTCCCACCCGAATTTGTGCTTTTAGTGGCGGACGATAGCCAGCTTCAAACATGGCGCGCGCCTCTATTTTGGCAACATGCAGTAATTCATAGGGATTAAATACAATCACGTCATCTGCCGACAGATACCCCATTTTTTTCGCTTCTAGAGCAGATTTGGAAACGGCAGCCGTTGCCGCATTGGTGAAGTAATTTTTTAAGAACTGTAAAATGTCATTACCTTTAGCTTCGGCTGCTGCACGTACAGCGGCTTCTTTCAGCCCACCCCCCGCAGGAATTAAACCTACCCCCACTTCAACCAATCCGATATAAGATTCAAGCGCTGCAACACGTTTTGCAACATGCATTATTAACTCACAACCTCCGCCTAACGTTAAGCCCGCCACTGCAGCTACGACGGGCACGTTAGCATATTTCAGTGTCATGTGAAGTTGCTGTAATTTACGCACCATGGGTTCAATCGCGTTAATACCACCAGACATAAATAACGGCAACATGGCTTGCAAATCTGCACCAGCTGAAAATGCACCGCCTTCGGCGGCATCAGTTGACCAAATCACTAGGCCCTTATAATTTTTTTCAGCCTCTGCTATTGCCCTTTCCAAGCCGGCGATCACGCCTGGTCCAATGACGTGCATTTTTGTTTTTAATGAGAAAATTAACACGTCATCCGGATTTTCTTTAGTAGACGAATGCCAAATGCGTACCGAATCGTCTTCGAAAATCGTTGTGCCGGCTGTGGTAGCAGAGGCGCTTCCATCACCAAATACGGTTGCATGAAAATCTTGGCGCTGATAAACCGGCAAATTAGAACGCAAGACATAAGATCTGCTTGCCGCCGACCATGACCCCGCGGCAGAATGAACTCCAGTTCTCGCACCACCGTCCCAAACCCAATCTGGTAAAGGCACAGAGCAAATTGCTTTGCCGGCATCTATATCTGCTTGTACCCACTTTGCGACTTGCTGCCAACCAGAAGCTTGCCAAATTTCAAACGGACCCTGCTGCCAGCCAAATCCCCACCGCATGGCGAAATCAATGTCTCGTGCATTGTAAGCAATCGCCTCGAGGTGAATGGCAATGTAATGAAAAACGTCGCGAAAAATAGCCCAAAGGAATTGGGCTTGTGGATGGGTTGAATCATGTAATGCCTGCATTTTTTTGACCGGATCTTTTTCTTTTAAAATCCGCCCAATTAAGTCATCGGCTTTTTCCCCACCGGATACATAGTTGGCTGTGGAAAAATCTAAACGTTGTATATCTTTTCCGACTTTTTTATAAAAACCTGCTCCCGATTTTTGCCCTAATGCGCCTGCTGCTATCAATTTGGTCAGTACTTCAGGGGTTTTATAAATGGAAAAAAATGGATCATCTTTTAAAGTATCTTGCATTGTTTTGATGACATGGCCCATGGTATCTAGTCCAACTACATCCGCGGTGCGAAATG
Organism: Solimicrobium sp.; assembly: GCA_021155915.1. Classification (GTDB taxonomy): domain Bacteria; phylum Pseudomonadota; class Gammaproteobacteria; order Burkholderiales; family Burkholderiaceae_D; genus Solimicrobium. The sequence goes on from JAJNBE010000012.1 coordinate 8,495, forward strand.
TGCCGGATGACGCACGGCCTAACTTCTTGCCCGTTAAATCATCCACCACGTCCACTGTCAAACCAAATTTTTCTGCTTCGACCATAGTCGCCAGCATGCCAAAGATACCAACGCGATTTGCTATAAAGTTAGGCGTATCTTTGGCACGCACGATGCTTTTACCCAAGGTGGATGTTAAGAAATCCTCTAAATGATCAATAATTGCAGGTTGAGTGAACAAGGTTGGAATGAGCTCGACCAAAGGCATATAACGTGGCGGATTAAAAAAATGTACCCCACAAAAACGCGTTTTCAAGTCTCCGTGGGAGTCCTGATTTAACCCTTCAGATAAAGCGGTAATTGACAAGCCTGAGGTGTTAGAAGCAAAAATTGCGTGCGGGCCAATATAGGGCGCTACCTTCTTATAGAGTTCATGCTTCCATTCCATGCGCTCGGCAATGGCTTCAATAACTAAATCGCAGCTTTTTAAAAGGTCAAGATTGTCTTCGTAGTTGGCGACTTCAATATAGGTTGCATCGTCTTTATTTCCCAACGGAGCGGGATTAAGTTTCTTCAAATTTTCGACAGCACGTAACGCAATACCATTTTTAGCTCCGTCTGCGGAAGGCAAGTCAAATAAAATGACCGGTACTTTTGCATTAATGCAGTGCGCTGCAATTTGCGCACCCATGACGCCTGCACCCAAAATCGCTACTTTTTTTATGATAAAAACACTCATTTTTAGCCTTATCAAAACAATAATTAAAACAATTTAGCATTAAGAGACATCAGGTTTGCTGATCCTGAACGCGCCTGGCGGAGCAACATTTCTGTTTCAGGCAACAATCGTGCAAAGTAAAAACGGATAGTTGCTAATTTTGCTGTGTAGAAAGTATCGGTCGAGTCTTGCTTGGCTAATGCAATTTTAGCCATGCGCGCAAAGAAGTAAGCGAAAACTAAATGTCCAATTATGCGCAAATAAGGTACAGCTGCAGCGCCCACTTCGTCGCGATTTTTGAACGCTTTCATGCCGATTTCCATAGTCAGTTTGGTCACTTTCCCAGCGAGATCAGCCAATGGGGTGATGAATTCGTTCATCGAATCATCAGTACCATTGACTTCAAGAAAAGCCTGAATTTGTTCGCCAAATTTACGTAACTTTGCACCATTATTCATCAAGATTTTTCGGCCTAATAAATCCAGCGACTGAACGGTATTTGTGCCTTCATAAATCATGCCAATGCGCGCATCACGTACATATTGTTCTATTCCCCATTCAGCGATATAACCGTGGCCGCCGAACACCTGGAGACATTCCGACGTGGCTATCCATGCGTTGTCGGTTATGAAGGCTTTAACGACGGGTGTAAGCAATGCAACCTGATCGGCGCATTCTTCCCGTACTTCTTCGTCTGGGTGATTAAACTCTTTATCTAATTGCAAAGCCATGTAGGAGCAAAATGCTCGCGCACCTTCGGCATAGGCTCTGGCGGTGAGCAACATGCGGCGAACATCCGGATGCACGATGATAGGATCGGCTGCTTCATCCGGTGCTTTTATGCCAGATAAACTTCGGCTTTGGATTCGATCTTTGGCATACTCTACTGCATTCTGATATGCAATTTCGTTAATACCTAAGCCCTGCATGCCCACGCCCAAACGCGCTGCATTCATAAAAACAAACATGGCCTGCAAACCCTTGTGTGGGCTGCCAATTAGCCAACTTTTTGCTCCATCCAAATTTATCTGACACGTGGCATTGCCATGAATACCCATCTTTTCTTCGATAGCGCCGCAGGTAATGAGGTTGCGAGCACCCAAGGTCCCGTCAGGATCTGGCAAATATTTGGGCGTAATGAACAGGGAAATTCCTTTAGAACCCTGTGGGGCATCCGGTAGACGTGCCAGTACGAGATGCACAATGTTTTGTGACATGTCATGTTCGCCCGCTGAGATAAAAATCTTACTTCCAGTGATGTGGTAAGAGCCGTCTGCTTGTGGTTCTGCTTTACTGCGCAACAAACCTAAGTCAGTGCCACAATGGGACTCTGTCAGGCACATTGTTCCGGTCCATTCACCCGACACGAGTTTAGGTAAATATAATGATTTCAGTTCTGGTGTCCCGTGTTCGCGAATACATTCATAGGCTCCATGCGACAAACCCGGGTACATAGACCATGCCAGGTTCGAAGAGTTCAACATTTCATAAAAAGAATTATTTACCACCATCGGCAAACCTTGTCCGCCGAACTCTGGGTCACAAGATAAGGAAGGCCAGCCGGCGGCGATGTATTTTTTGTACGCTTCTTTGAAGCCATTGGGGGTAGTGACGGTTTGATCTTCCTTGTTGTAATGACAGCCTTCACGGTCCCCCGAATGATTCAACGGAAACAGAACTTGAGCGGTGAACTTTTCGCCTTCCTCTAGTATTTGATTAATAATATTCGTGTCAATATCAGCATATTTGGGTAGCTGCTTTAATTCTTCTTCAACATGCAACAATTCATGTAAAACGAAATGCATATCGCGCGTTGGCGCAATGTATTGGCCCATGAAGATCTCCTTATCAGGTGGCGGATAGTAGAGGACAGCTATCAGTAAGTCTAGGCTAATGATGTGCTAACTAGCCCGGCCTACCGTTAATTCGTACTGCAAAAGCTGGAAAGTATTACATGAAATCTTCAATAGCAATTAATCTCATTATTAAACTGTAGATCAAAAAAGCACATCCGTACAAAAATTTTTTCTGCCAGCCGATATCTTTATAAGTGGCGGGGTCAATATGTCGACCGTCGTCGATACCTTGCAAAATTGCTGTGGCAAGTTGTTTTGAAAAAGTGTGATCTTTAATTATTAAATTAGCTTCCTGGTTCACCAGTAAGCTCAGCCCATCACAGTTGCATGAGCCTATTGTTGTCCAGTCATCATCAATTACGGCTACTTTTGCATGTAGTTGAGATTTTTGGTACTCCACAATTTTTATGCCATATTTAAGTAACTTTGGATAATACGAATGGGCAACAGCATCTTGAAATTTGAAATCACCAATACCGATGAGGAGAGTAACATCGACGCCACGTCTTGCCGCATTAATTAAGGCATTGCGAAATCTCCGCCCCGGGGCAAAATAAGGAGTTACTACCAAAGCCCGCGTCTTAGCATTCCCTAATGCTTGTGAATAGGCTTTTTGAATAGTGTTGCGGAACCGAAAATTGTCGCGCGGAGCTAGACCAGCAACAATGGGTTCGCGTAGCTGACGCGCAATTACCTTAGGTTTAGTTAATAATTCAAATCGTTCAAACCAACCTAATTTACCAATCTTTTGCCATTGTTCTGACATAAGCTGGTGAATTTCTCCAACCAAAGGGCCCTCAACCAGTGCGGCAAAGTCCCATCGGGGAAACGTGAGTACATGTTTGTTCTCACCCTCAGCGAATAAATCATGATTGATATTTATGCCGCCAATAATAGCTACTTTCTTATCCGCTACGAAGAGTTTGCGATGTGTTCGTGAGAATCCCCTTTTAAACCAGGGATTAAAACAGCGAAAATGCACCCCAGCCTCGCCAAAACTACGTTCTAATTCTTTTGAACGCTGATTCCCAGTTCCTATCCAATCAACAATAACATATACGTGGATATTACGTTGCGCTGCTCGGCAAAGTGCATCATGCACTAATTTTCCGGTCAGATCTCCGGAAAAAAGATAAGTTTCCAGGCGCACTTCTGTTTGCGCCGTGTCAATGGCTGCAATCAATGCAGGAAAAAACTCAACGCCATTACTTAATAACGTGATTTCGTTTCGTTCAGTGAAGATAACGTTGCGTTGTAGGCCCATATCATCTCAGGTAGTGATGGCATAAAAGTTGAGGTAAAGGATAGTGACTACTCATTAAGCCCGGGCAATTAAGCCCTCATTTTCATTCGAGCCTTAAATTATGGCCAATGGATTGGACTGGATAAATTTTTTAGTTCAATCAAAAACTCCTACGCTTGTCTCGCCTTTGTGTGGAGTTACAAAAAAATAGCCTTAGAATTCCAAATCAGCAGTAAGTGGTGCATGGTCGGAAAGTCGCGACCAAGGGGCGCCTCTCAGGACTTTTGCCGATTTGATTTGTATTCCTCGCACGTAGATCCGGTCTAATGGTAGAAATGGCGCTCGGGCAGGGAAAGTCAATGCGACTTTTGGTTTGCCATTTTTGGTTAGTGGAGACCGATGTTCAAATACTTCTTCCACATTCAATTGTTGGCGTAACGGCTTGCTCAAATGATTGCGCCAATCATTAAAATCACCGCCAATAATTAAAGGTACGTGTGACGGAGTTTTAGCATGAATAGACTGAATAAGCAGATCAGTCTGGCGACGTCTACCCGCGCCGAATAAGCCTAAGTGAACCACATAACAATGCACTTCGTGTTGCGGCATTTTTACGACGCAATGCAGAACTCCGCGGTCTTCAAAACGGTGATCGGAAACATCTTCGTTTCCAAAATGCACTATCGGATAGCGGCTAAGTAAGGCATTGCCATGATGACCGTGTTGGTATACCGAATTCATCCCATAGACCGCCTCATGCTCATCGCCCGCCAGATAGTCATGCTGCCCCTGACTGGGCCAATGCTCGTGGCGTCTTGCATGATGGTCATGCTGGCCCTGCACTTCCTGTAAAAATAGCAAATCAGCGTCCAGACTTTCCAGCGCGAGGCGCAGGTCATGAATGCGCGGTTTTTGTGCCAACCAGCTTACACCTTTATGAATGTTATAGGTGGCGATGTGTAATTTCATGATGAGGTCAAAATTCGTTCTGGTAATTGTAAAATAGCTTCTGCGTTTGAAGTTGAAAAACATAAATCCGCGGCGTCCCGGTATGGTAGCCATTTATATTGACGATGCTCACGTTCTGCTAAAAGGATGGGCATAGTGTGAGGCAAAGTGAGCCCAAAGACATGCTCCCTGTTTTTAGTGATGCCAGGGGCGTAACGATACAACCAAATCGGGTAAATATCGTATATGTTTTCCAGCTGCCAATCGATGAGTTTAAACAGTTTGGCATCTAGTCCGGTTTCTTCTTTAACCTCACGCTCGGCAGTGATAGAAAATGGTTCATTCAAACCATTTTTTGAGCCTGTGACAGATTGCCAATAGTTTTTCTTATCAGTACGTTCCATGACCAGAACCTGCAAATCCATGGTATGGATAACAACTAAAACAGATTCCGGGACTTTGTATTCCATATTTCTGATGGTTGTCGAAGATTAAAAAGTACCATCCAAGAGACCTCTGCTCAGCCAACGCGCCAACCACATACGGTGTTGAGAGCAATCCTCATGTACTTAAGTACATTCCGGTTGCTGCGCTCCGTGCGCCTTGTCTTTCGGCTCGCTCGCTAGGAATTGTGCAAAGGTCGCTTTAACTTATTTCGCTATCAGCTGAGAAGTCAAGCGCTGATAACAGGTTCAGTAGTCCTCAATTTAATGTGTAATTCACGTAATTGTTTTTCATTCACTGCGGAGGGTGCCTGCGTTAATAAACACTGTGCACGTTGGGTTTTAGGAAAGGCGATTACGTCACGAATTGATTCTGCACCCGCCATCATAGTAACAATACGATCTAACCCGAAAGCTACGCCCCCGTGCGGAGGTGCGCCGTATTGTAATGCGTCTAATAAGAAACCGAATTTGAGCTGGGCTTCTTCTGCATCAATGTTCAATGCTCGGAATACTTTACTCTGTACGTCCGCTTTATGGATACGAATCGAGCCGCCCCCCATTTCCCAGCCGTTTAGAACTAAGTCATAGGCCTTGGCAGTACAGTTACCCGGATCAGTTTCTAACAAATCTTCATCACCGTCTTTCGGCGCGGTAAATGGATGATGGCAAGCGAACCAGCGCGCGCTTTCTTCATCATATTCAAACATCGGAAAATCAACGACCCACAATGGTTTCCAGCCATCCTCAAATAAACCATTCGTTTTACCAAAGTCGCTGTGACCAATTTTGACGCGCAGTGCACCAATAGCATCGTTAACAATTTTAGCTCTGTCGGCGCCAAAGAAAATAAGATCACCGTTTTGGGCGCCAGTTAATTCAACTATTTGCGTCAGAGCCGCATCATGTAAATTTTTAACAATCGGCGATTGCAATCCAGTTCGGCCTGCCGCAATGTCATTAACCTTAATGTAAGCCAGACCTTTTGCGCCATAGATACCAACAAATTGGGTATAGGCATCAATCTCAGAACGAGGCATTGCCCCGCCCCCCGGAATGCGCAAACCGACTACACGGCCATCAGCTTGCTTTGCTGCATCGGAGAAGACTTTAAAATCAACATCTTTCATCACGGAGGTGAGTTCAGTGAATTTTAAATTAACACGCATGTCCGGCTTATCCGATCCATATAGATGCATTGCTGTCTTGTAATCCATTACTGGAAACTGGCTACCTAAATCAACAGATAAACAGTTTTTAAAGATCACACGAATCATTTCCTCGAAGAGAGTACGGATTTCCTGTTCGGACAAAAACGAGGTTTCGCAATCAATTTGAGTAAATTCCGGCTGACGATCTGCACGCAAATCTTCGTCACGGAAGCACTTAGTAATTTGATAATAACGGTCAAAATTAGCAACCATCAGCAGTTGTTTAAATAGTTGGGGCGATTGCGGTAGCGCAAAGAAATGGCCAGCATTCACACGGGAAGGAACTAGGTAGTCCCGTGCGCCTTCTGGTGTCGACTTAGTGAGCATCGGCGTTTCAATATCAATAAATCCTAAGCTATCTAAATAGCGCCGTACTTCCATAGTGACCCGATGACGCAATCGCAAGTTGTTTTGCATCTGGGGACGGCGCAAATCCAAAACACGATGCGTCAGACGAGTAGTTTCAGATAAATGTTCATCATCTAACTGAAAAGGTGGAGTAACTGAAGCATTCAATATTTCCAGTGACTGGCACAACACTTCAATTTTTCCAGACTTCAAGGTAGCATTAACGGTGCCTTCAGGACGGTTGCGGACCACCCCAGTTACACGCAAACAAAATTCATTGCGTATTTGCTCAGCTGCAGTAAATACATCTGCTTGTTCCGGTGCACAAACCACTTGTACCAGGCCCTCCCGGTCGCGTAAATCAATAAAAATAACGCCGCCGTGATCACGTCGCCGGTGTACCCATCCACATAGATTGACAGTTTGGTTTAAAGCGGTTTCCGTTGTTTGACCACAGTAATGGGTTCGCATCATGAGAGTTCCAGTTTGAATATAATTATTAATAAAAGAAGGTTGGGCTGAATTGTCGTATTAATTCAATAGTTGCAGCCCTGGGTTTGTAGCTCTGCTCGTCCAGTTAAGGATGCAGTTCAGGCGCCACAACGCCCATCGAAACAATGTGTTTTAAAGCAACATCCACCGTCATTGTTAATTCAATGATGTCTGTCCTGGGCACCATAATAAAAAATCCTGATGTGGGATTGGGGGTGGTCGGTACATAGATACTCACAAAATCTCCTTCTAAATGTTGCCGCACTGCATTGCTTGGAGTACCAGTAACAAAAGCGATTGTCCAAGCACCTGGTCGGGGGTATTGCACTAAAACGGCTGTTCGGAACGCATTTCCGTCGCTAGAAAAAAGAGTATCGGAGACCTGTTTTACGCTTGAGTAAATAGAATTCACTATAGGAATACGCTTCAATAAAGCTTCCCAGCGACCAAGTATGTAACTACCGATAAAATTTTGAGCCAATAAACCGGTCACAACAATAGTCAATAAAGTGAGAATAGTGCCAAGACCCGGAATATGATGCCCCACTAACGATTCAGGTCGCCATTCTATGGGTAACAAAAGTATCGACTGATCCATTAATCCAATGACAGATCGAACGACCCATAACGTAATCGATAGTGGTACTAGTATGAGTAAGCCAGTAATAAAATATTTTCGCAGCATAGGGGATTTGGCTTTTTACTTAACAAGTGAGTCGGGTGTTTTGCTGGCGGGGGCTGCGCTTTGTGCCGGGGTCGACTCAGTTGCGTTCGTCGAAGGTGTCGAGCTATTGGCCGAGTCTGGAGAGCTCGATTGCCCAGTTTCGTTTTTTTGAACTTCATTTGTACTCGACGGTGCAGCGGTCCCTTTGAAATCCGTGGCATACCAGCCAGAACCTTTTAACTGAAAACCAGCGGCCGTGACTTGTTTTTTTAATGCGGGCGCACCGCAAGAAGGGCAAACGGTCAACAACGGATCCGATATTTTTTGTAAAATATCTTTAGAAAAACCACATTCATCACAACGGTACGGATAGATTGGCATTAGTAATCTCGGTAAGTGAGCGCAGTAAATGAGATCAATGAATACGCTCAATAAATAAGCTCTGGGAAGCGCTAAAACGATCTTACAAACGGATCGAACCGGTGATTATAATTGTTTTCTCTTCGCTAATGGAGATGGAGAGTATTTTATACAGAGCTAACCCATCAAAATTATCGGCGCTATGTCATCTCAGAAAAATATCCAGTAACCTCACCGTCGTCATTTCTATAGACTTTCGGTACGGACGCAGTAGGGCAGACCTGTTGCGACAGTAACCATCAGGTTCTCATTATCCAAAAAACACATAAAGATGGTTATCGCTATGAATTAACCATATTGGATTCCCACCTAAAGCACGTGGGAATGACTATGACGGGGGCAGCAGCTTAAATTTTGAGGGGGAAAACCTTGAATTTTGTTAAGTCGACAGCATAAGGAACCGATTTAGGCTCGTCGTCTTCAAGAAGGAATTTCAGTATAGCAACCGCATGGCGGCCATTTCATTCAAAAAAACTAAAACACAAAAAAGAATTTAATCTTCAACCCGTCATTCTCGCGAAGGCGGGAATCCAGGATGGTAACCCTATGTCGACAGCCATTACACGTCGTTCTTTAAGGATATGTTACCAAATTAATGAGCACGAGGTCATAATTCCAAAACGCGGTTTCCGCAATAATTCCAGTCGTAATCATTCCTACTTTCCATCCTTAAATCGGTGAAACCACCTATTCAAACGAACAGTCCAAAAAATGCTTGCGAAATCCAAAAAATAAATACTTATTGATAACGATAATAGCGCGTCCAATTCTGATTCTCCTTTATAATTCTTCGGTTAAGTAAATTATGAAATAGCCGAAGTTAGTGCTCATTGCTATTCAAGAGAAGTGACTAAAGTTGACATTCAAATCACGTCTCCGAAGTCAAGTTGCTGGCCTGAATCGGGTTGCGAGCCTTCATCCTCGCATTTGTTACCCTACGAAAGCCTCTGGGCTAGTTAAGGGATTTTGAATCCGATGAGTAATTTTTGAATGAATATATAGGTAGATATGATTTTAGTAACAGGCGGGGCAGGTTTTATTGGTTCAAATTTCGTGCTCGAATGGTTAGCCCAATCTGAAGAAACCGTGATTAATCTGGATGTGCTTACCTACGCAGGTAATCGCGAAAATCTTCGTTCGCTCGACAACAATAGACGCCATATTTTTGTACAGGAGAGTATCAATAATTCTTCTGTAGTAGCCGATTTGCTTATTCAGTATTGCCCGAGAGCAGTTATTAATTTTGCTGCAGAAAGTCACGTCGACAGATCCATTCATAGTCCAGAAGATTTTATTCAAACCAACGTTGTCGGCACTTTTCATCTATTAGAAGCAGTACGAGCTTATTGGGCTGATTTGCAAGGCCAAGTAAAACAAGAATTTCGTTTTTTGCATGTGTCAACCGATGAGGTTTATGGCTCGCTTCAAAAAGATGCATCGGCTTTTACCGAAACACATCGCTACGCGCCTAATAGCCCTTACTCAGCAAGCAAAGCGGCTAGCGACCATCTGGTGCGTTCCTACCACCACACCTATGGCCTGCCGGTGCTGACCACCAATTGCTCGAACAATTACGGCCCTTACCATTTCCCCGAAAAGCTGATTCCCCTGATGATTGTCAACGCATTGGCTGGCAAACCCTTGCCGATTTATGGAGACGGTCAACAAATTCGTGATTGGCTTTACGTGAAGGACCATTGCAGCGCTATTCGTCGTGTGCTGGAAGCGGGTCGAGTTGGGGAGGTATATAACATCGGCGGGTGGAATGAAAAACCGAATATTGATATCGTTCATACGATTTGTTCGATACTCGATGAATCCCGTCCACGTTCAGATGGTCAGAGTTATCGTGAACAGATAATCACCGTAGCAGATCGCCCAGGGCATGACCGCCGTTACGCCATTGACGCAAGCAAAATTGAGCGCGAACTAGGCTGGAAGCCAGCAGAAACCTTTGATACAGGAATTCGCAAAACAGTAAATTGGTATCTAGAGAACCAAAAGTGGGTTGCCAATGTACAGTCGGGAGCGTATCGCTCCTGGGTTGAAAAAAATTACAGCGAGCGTTCGACATGAAAATTCTCCTCTTCGGCAAAAATGGTCAACTAGGCTGGGAGCTACAACGCAGCCTTGCACCGTTAGGTGAAGTACTAGCACTCGACTCCAGAAGTGAAGGTCCTTGCGGTAACTTCGCGAATTTATACGGCATCTCCCAGACAATTAGGTCATTCGCCCCCACTATTATTGTTAACGCAGCAGCATACACAGCGGTTGATAAAGCCGAACGCGACATAGACACCGCTCACACGGTAAATGCAGTGGCTCCAGCACTGTTGGCACACGAAGCGAGACGAAGCGGTGCATGGCTAATTCATTATTCAACGGATTACGTGTTTGATGGGAGTGGTGATCAATACTGGAAAGAAATTGACAGCGCCCATCCACTCAACGTGTATGGAAAAACAAAATTAGCCGGCGACATCGCCATCCGCGAGGCGGGGTGCCAACACTTTATCTTCCGTACTAGTTGGGTCTATGCAGCACGCGGAGGTAATTTCGCTAAAACAATACTGCGGCTAGCTCAAGAGCGTGATCAACTTAATGTCATTAACGATCAATTCGGCGCGCCGACCAGCGCCGAATTATTAGCCGATGTTACTGCACAGTGTATTCAACAAGCTTTAGGGTGGCCAATACAGCGCCCAGACGTCAGCGGCTTATATAACGTTGCGGCCGGTGGGGTGACGTCCTGGTATGACTATGCCCAGTTTGTAATTGAATTGGCGAGAAAAGCAAATTCGAGCATCAAAGTACCACACAACGCTCTCAAGCCAGTACCAACCAGCTCATTCTCTTTACTTGCGCAACGTCCACACAATTCACGTCTTGATACACAAAAATTACAATCCACTTTTAACTTAACATTACCCCATTGGCAAAGCGGTGTTCACCGGATGCTCATGGAAATCATCGAGAATAAATAATACAAATGATGAATCAAATCACGAATCTAGGGATGAGCACCACGGCGCCAACACGAAAGGGCATTATTTTGGCAGGCGGCTCGGGTACCCGTCTTTATCCCGTAACCAATGCCGTTTCAAAACAGTTATTACCCGTCTACGATAAGCCTATGATTTATTACCCGCTCAGCACGCTAATGTCGGCGGGAATAAAAGACGTATTGATCATTTCAACACCGCAAGACACCCCGCGTTTTGAGCAATTATTAGGCGACGGTCATGAGTGGGGACTCAATTTTCACTATGCAGTTCAGCCAAGCCCTGATGGTTTAGCACAAGCTTTTATCATCGGTAAGGAATTTCTCGGAAATTCACCCAGTGCATTGGTACTGGGCGACAACATTTTTTATGGCCACAATTTAGAGTCCCAATTAGAACAAGCCACACAACGTGAACGAGGTGCTACCGTTTTTGCTTACCATGTCCATGACCCGGAGCGCTACGGTGTGGTGTCGTTTGATGATCAGGGACACGCAACCAGTTTGGAAGAAAAACCATTAGAGCCAAAAAGCAATTACGCGGTAACAGGTTTGTATTTCTACGATAACCAAGTGGTGGATCTGGCCTCTAATCTAAAACCTTCTAAGCGCGGAGAATTAGAGATTACTGATTTGAATCAAATTTACTTAGAACGTGAACAGCTTAAAGTAGAAATAATGGGCAGGGGATACGCCTGGTTAGACACGGGAACGCACGAAAGCTTAATGGAAGCGAGTAACTTTATTCAGACTATTGAGCATCGCCAGGGATTAAAAGTATCCTGTCCGGAAGAAATCGCTTACCGCAAAGGGTTTATTAATGCAGAACAATTAGAAAAGCTGGCACAACCGTTGGCGAAAAATGGTTATGGAAAATACTTGCTTCAATTGCTAAAAGAAGGAGTCCAGCCGTGAAAGTTATTTCGACCGCCATTCCCGATCTTCTCATTATTGAACCAAAGGTATTTGGCGACGAGCGCGGGTTTTTCTTTGAAAGCTTTAATCAAAGGCAGTTTTCAGAATTAGTGGGGCGCAATATTAATTTTGTACAAGACAATCATAGTCGTTCAGTTAAAAATGTACTACGTGGTTTACATTATCAAATTAAGCAGCCGCAAGCAAAATTGGTGAGAGTAGTGCAGGGTACGGTTTTTGATGTGGCGGTGGATATTCGCCGTAGCTCCCCAACCTTCGGTCAGCATGTTTGTGTTGAGCTGTCGTCAGAAAATAAGAGGATGATGTGGATATCCGAAGGTTTCGCCCATGGTTTTTTAGTATTATCTGAAACGGTCGAATTTTTATATAAAACTACTGCTTACTGGAATCAAAAATTTGAGCGGAGCATTATGTGGAATGATCCAAAGATAGGCATTCCCTGGCCGACTGAAATCTCCCCTTTGTTATCAGAGAAGGATAGTAACGCTTCACCTCTGAGTCACGCAGAATTATTTTAGTAAAAAATAAAGTTGAATTCATAATTTGGGACAAAACATAGTTAAGAAGTAGGTTCAGATGCATTTTATGTGCCCCATAATTTGTGACTTATCGAGTAAGTGAAAGTACATCAGGAATTTTAATGATTTTAATTACAGGTGGCACTGGCTATATTGGTTCCCATACCGCAATTGCTCTTTCCAACGCGGGCAGTAAAGCAGTAATACTAGATAACTTTTCCAATAGTAATTTTACTGTATTGAGTAGGATAAGCAGAATATGTGGGGCGCAACAAATCTTTGTGAAAGGTGACGTTCGGGATGCGGCGCGCTTAACTAGTATTTTTGATCAATTTCCAATAACAGCTGTGATTCATTTCGCCGGTTTAAAATCGGTAGGCGAATCCGTACAGCAACCACTTGAGTACTATGATAACAATGTGTTAGGTACTGCAAAAGTACTTGAGACTATGCGCAGAGCGAATGTTAAAACGTTTATTTTTTCATCCTCAGCCACTGTTTACGGCAATCCCCGAAACGTTCCAATTAAAGAAAATTATCCGCTTAGTGCGACAAATCCTTATGGCCGATCAAAACTCATTGTTGAGAATATTTTAACCGACTTTTATCAATCCTCTCCAGATTGGAATATTGCAGTACTCCGATATTTCAATCCAGTGGGCGCGCATGAGAGTGGATTGATTGGCGAAGATCCTAAAGGTGTGCCTAACAATCTCCTTCCGTATATTTCTCAAGTCGCTATCGGTTTGCGTAGCAAATTAACTATTTTTGGTTCGGATTACCCTACTATTGATGGAACTGGAGTACGGGATTATATACATGTGATGGACTTGGCGGAAGGACATGTCGCTGCTTTGAATTATTTTAATAAAAAACAGGGCTTCATTACCGCGAATTTAGGTACCGGGCATGGTTATTCGGTATTGGAAATGGTAAAAGCATTCGAGGCGGCTAGTTCTCGCAAAATTCCTTATGAATTTGCTGAGCGGCGGCGGGGTGACGTTGCAGAGTGTTGGTCAGATCCAACTTTCGCTAGGGAGATCCTCGGATGGAAAGCAAGTAGAAAAATTGAGAAAATGTGTACTGATAGCTGGCACTGGCAACTACAAAATTTGAAGGGTTTTAAATGAATCCCCATACGAAACAACCTAGTTCATTTTATTCACTATTGTCGAGCTTAAGAACGAACGGACAGTTGATAAAGCAAATGGCAAAACGTGAGGTTATCGGTCGGTATAAAGGTTCTGCAATGGGGCTTCTTTGGTCTTTTTTGAATCCGGTATTTATGCTCGTGATTTATACATTTGTATTCTCAGTCGTGTTTAAAGCTCGCTGGAGTGGATTTGAAGGAGAGACTAAAACACAGTTTGCTGTCGTGTTGTTTGTCGGGATGATAGTGCATGCTTTGTTTGCTGAAGTGTTAAATAGAGCGCCTGGCATCATCATAGCGAATACCAATTATGTGAAAAAGATCGTATTTCCGTTGGAAATACTACCTGTTATTAGTTTAATGGCAGCACTATTTCATAGTCTAATTAGCTTTTTGGTTTTGTTGATAGCCTTTGTTCTATTTAATGGCTATCTACATTGGACAATTATTTTTGCACCCGTAATTATTTTGCCATTTGTAATAATGACGATGGGTTTTGCGTGGATATTTGCTTCTCTGGGCGTATATTTACGCGACATTGGCCAAACTATAGGCATTCTGATGACAGTATTAGGATTTTTAGCACCTGTATTTTATCCAATTAGCGCTCTGCCTGAAAAATTTCAACCGTATATGAAACTCAATCCATTGACATTAATTATTGAAGAAGAAAGAGCAGCCCTAATATTCGGTCGCCAACCTGACTGGAGCGGACTGACTATGTATTCATTAATAGCGATCGCTATTTGTTGGATGGGGTATGTCTGGTTTCAAAAAACGAGAAGAGGCTTTGCAGATGTCCTCTGATATAGTGATTTCTGTTGAGAATGTTTCAAAAATATACCGAGTGTTCAATAAGCCCAGCGACAGAATGCTACAAATGTTGGTTGGAGAACGTCGACAACTGTACAAAGAATTTTGGGCTTTACGTGACATTAGTTTCGAAGTGCGTCGTGGAGAAACCATTGGTGTCATTGGCCGGAATGGATCGGGGAAATCGACATTACTTCAGATTTTGGCTGGTACAGTAACACCGACCAAAGGATATGTGACTATAGATGGAAAAATTACTGCTCTTTTGGAATTGGGTGCGGGATTTAACCCCGAATTTACAGGACGGGAAAATATTTTTTTGAATGCAGCAATTTCGGGTTTAAATCAAGAGATAGTACAGGGTAAATTTGATTCCATAGCAGCATTTGCTGATATCGGTGAATTTTTAGAGCAGCCTGTCAAAACTTATAGTAGTGGGATGTATGCGCGGCTAGCTTTCTCTGTTGCAATTGCTTTCGATCCCGAAATTCTAATTGTTGACGAAATTCTGTCAGTAGGTGATGTATTTTTCCAAGCGCGTTGCATGCGGAAACTAGATGAATTCCGAGAAAATGGAGGAACCGTTTTTTTTGTGACACATGACACTTATGCAGTTGAGCGGATTTGTACGAGATCGATTGTTCTTAATCATGGAAACAAAGTATTTGAAGGCGGAACTGCAGATGGCGTCATGGTTTATTACAAAATGAGTCGGGAGGAAGTGCAAGTTGAAGATAAGCTGAAGTCGTCTAACCCAACATTAAGTAAATCAATCGATGTCACGGATCGGCATTCAAATTTACAGGGCTTAAGACCAATTGCGATCCGACGTGATCATGTTGTGGGCGATAACAGTGCATATATCGAAAATATATATGTAATGGACGAGCGTAACGAGCAGCGCACCCATTTTGAAACGTGCGAGTGGATGACGGTGAGAATGGAAGTGCGATTCGAAAAAGACTTTGATTTGATCGATTTTGGAGTTGGAGTAAGAGATAAGTCAGGTTTATTGCTAGGCGGTGCGCATTCCTTGTATGAAAGAAAATCGATTGGACCTATACGAACTGGAGAAGTTAGGATACTCACGGCAAAAATAAAACTTAATTTGACACCTAAAGAATATTTACTGATAGCTGGTGTAGCGCGCCACGATTCATTGCAAGTTTATCAAGAATGCTACGGTTTATATGATTTTTGTGTAATTAATGTGATGGGCGATAGAAAATTTTGGGGTGAAGTTTGTTTAGAGGGAATGACGCAGGATGAAAGCGATCAATCTTTATCAATTGAAGTTGCTCCGAAATGATCGAAAAAGTATTTGATCTTTTAATCTGTCTTTCTTCCAAAAATCTATGCTAAAAAAATTTAAATTCGAAAATGTTGCAATGGTTAGTCAGATTAACGGTTCGAAACCTGAGATTAATTTGTCCTTAACGACACCTGAAAAAAATTTTGCATGTGAAAGTAATGCGCGAGCGGTCAACGTGATCTATAACGATATTCGAGATGAAACCGTTGTATGGCAACCAGATGTACTTTGGGAAGCTAAAAATACTGCCGTCAAAGATGGTATCACTCAAATCATTGATATTGGATGTGGCAATGGAGACAAGCTTGTACATTATTTTACTGATAGCTCAATTAAGGTTGCGGGGATTGATTTTCACGAATCATTGTTACTTTGTAAAACGAGCTATCCACAATGGCAATGGCTTGAAGGCGATGTAACTTCATATGATGATCTCGCTCGATTATCGCTGGAATTTAAAAGCGAGGATCCAGCCATATTTGTCCTCTCAGATGTTATTGAGCATTTAACTGATCCACGCCCTTTGATTGCATGGGTTCGTAGCCAATTAATGGCAAAATCAGGAAGCAAATTTATTGTTAGTACGCCTGATCGTTCAAGACTTAAATATAAAAATCCGCACTTAAAACCTGAAAATGAAGCGCATGTTAGAGAGTGGTCGTTAGTTGAGCTTCAGCGTTTTTTTGTTTCTTGCGGGTTTGATATATCACGCTCTGGTCATACAAGAGCAAATCAGTTTGATCCGTTCGATTCTTGTATTTTTATTGAGTTATCTTGTACCCATTCCTCTTATCAACAATTTTTGGTTAGCGTTGGCTTAATTGCGGATCTCGACTATATGCCTCGTCATTTGTTGGTAACCACAGAATATGCAGGCTTTCACAACACTGGGGGTATTGGGACATTTGTCCGAGAGCAGCGTATAACATACGGTTTTGGTGAAACTCTCTGTTTAATTGGGGGTGAGCAAACATATGAAAAACAACTTTTAGTCGAGTCCCAGCTAGTAGCACCGTGCATGTTGTTTGATCCCGTTGATTTGCATTCTCTACCGATAGAGGACCAATTTTTGAAAGCTGTGCAGCAGCTGTTGTTCTATTTTCCAAATTTAGCAACTATCCAATATGGCGACTATCAAGGTATAGGATGCCGTATAGCGCAAGCTAAACGTGCGGGGATGATCCCTAAACATTTGACGATTATCGTCAATTGTCATGGTATGACACATTATTTAGAAAATGCCTTCGAGTCTTGGCTGGGTTTTTCGCATCTATCTGTGGCAGAAAAAGAAAAAATTGCTGTTGAGAATGCTGATGTGGCCACGTTTCCATCAAAATTCTTGCGTGATCTTTTTGCTGAGGTAGGTATAGCTGCACCGAAAGAGAATACTTACCTCCTCAGATATCCATTTCATCAGCCGATGGCTCCATTAGCAACCACGGAAAACGTTGATACCTTGATTTTTTTTGGTAAGCGGTCTCGAATGAAAGGATATGATTTATTTCTTCAAGTACTTACAGATGATATTTTATATTGGAAAAATAAAGGGGTTACCACTATTTGTTTAATTGGGCCCGAGGTTGCATTAGATGCTGAGTGCGGAGTGAAACTCGAATTACTTCGGCAGTATTATAAAGTTGAAGAGTTTGTAGGCCTAGGTCGAACACAATCAATGGAGCTTTTACATCAGTTAGCCCATCATTCTATTTGCCTAATGCCATACTTGGGAGATAACCATCCTTATGCTCTACTTGACGCAGCATTTTCTTCGATATTTCCATTAATGGTTAAAGCCGGCGGGGTTACTGAAATGTTCCCTGATCGTTTTAAGAAAGTATGCTTAGCAGAATCATCTTCAACGGAGATTAAAAAAAAGCTGACCTATTTACTAAACCTTGAGTCAGGCTATTTCCATCTATTGAGAGAGTCATTCTCCTCCTCAATGTTCAATGCGCAAAATGAAATTAATAATCACGTTCGTGCATTTTCTCAAAAAATTCAAAATGCAAAATTTCAATTAAAGCCAGGTCGTGCAACCATTATTGTTCCCGTATTTCACACGGCACTAAATTATATTGAAGAACTAATTTTCGGTATAAATAACCAAACAATTCAGCCATTGGAGGTTATTTTTGTAGATGATGCTTCCGAAGAAAATTATTCTGCGCAGTTACGAGAAACGTTGACTCAACTACAAGTTCCCTATCGGGTAATCAAACACGAGGTAAATAAAGGATTAGCTGGCGCTAGAAATACAGGGTTATCTGCATGTAATTCCGAATATATTATTAATGTTGATTCAGATGATGTGCCACTTAACGACTTCGTTCGAGATATTGTTTTTACGTTGTGTGAAAACCCTTCTAGCGCTGCCGCAGTGCCCTATTTATGTGCGTTTGATGAAGGAACGGATTTCAACACAATCAAAGTGGGTGGGTATGTCTATCGACCCTTGGGCGACGGAGTGGTCGCATCTCAACTCGATAATCTATTAGGTCATGCAAACGCTGGTTTTAGAACATCGGTATTACGGGAATTCAATGGCTGGGATGATTCGAGCAAAGCGATGTGGGAAGATTGGGCACTGTATCTTAAGTTAACTTCTGCGGGCAGAAAGATTTCGATAATTCCTAAGATCGGTTGTCTATATCGTGTTCGTAAACAATCGATGTTGCGTACTTATAGAACTTGGCCAGCGATGCGTAGATTAGCTAAAAATATGACTGGGCTACCAAGTTACGAAAATTACCGTTTACAGGCCATGATGCGAAATTATAAAGGAATTGTAGAAAAGGAAATACAGTTGAACGGATCGAATATTGCCCTTAGCCAGAGTGTTTTACGATATGAAGCAACGCTTAATCGAGCGGGAATTCGAGCTGTAATTACTATTACTAATCATATTGCTCGTTATCCGTTTTTGTTTCGTACTGTGAGAAAGTGTGGAAAGGTATTGTGGAAACTAGCACGTGTAATAAAACGTTTCTTTTATAAAATAGGTTTGTTAGGTAAATGAATTCTGCAATCAAGGTTTCAATTGTTATTCCTACTAAAAATCCAGGTACGATTCTACGTCGAGTCATAGCGTCATTGCTTGCTCAGGAAACGAAATTTTGTTATGACATACTAGTTATCGATTCAGGGTCAACAGATGGGACAATAGATTACATAAATTCAGTAAAAAGTGAGCGGTTACGTTTGCATACAATTTTACCTGCTGAGTTCGGGCACGGGCGCACACGTAACTTAGCCATTTCGCTCACTACTGGTGAATATATAGCCATGATTACTCATGACGCATGCCCGGTAATGCCAGATTGGTTGGATAGTTTGGTCCAGTTAGCTGACAGTGATCAGCGCATTGCAGGGGTCTTTGGTCGGCATATTGCCTACCCAGACGCTAGTATTTTTACAAAGCACGAATTGGAATTGCATTTTTCTGGATTTGACGAATTTCCAATTGTGTTTTTAAGTGATCCGAAGCGTTATGAGGTGGATGTTGCGTATCGGCAGTTTCTTCATTTTTTTTCGGATAATAACGCATTGATTCGCCGACAGGTTTGGGAGTGTATTCCTTATCCCGATGTGAGTTTTGCGGAAGATCAGCTATGGGCAAAAAAAATAATCGAGGCGGGTTGGTTTAAAGCTTATTCAGCGCATGCAGTAGTGTTTCATTCTCATAATTATAGTTTTGTTGAGAGATTGCAGAGAAGTTTTGATGAGAGTTATGCTTTTTTTAGATTATTTGGTTACAGATTATGCCCTGACCTTGTATCAATGATCAAATCGTGGGCAGGGATGACAATCAGAGATTTACGTTTTACTAAGGCCACTAAATTGTGGAGACAGGCTCCCTTTGCTGTGGTAATTGCGGCAATAGACAATTTAATGCGTGTATTTGGACATTATTTGGGCACACGAGGAGATAAGTTACCTCCAAGATTTCACAAAAAACTCTCGCGAGATCATCGCGTTTTGAGAGGCTGGTTGAAAATAAAAAAATAGTTAGAGTTACGAAAAAATGTCTTAGCGGTTAAAGATTCTATGTCGATAGGATTGTTTTTCCGTTCCCAGTAGAAGAAATAAGAGTTGAATTTTATATTATTTCAGTGTGAAGTCATTCCAGCCAGTTTAAGGACGAAGTATGGTGTTACATGATCTGCGACGTCGAATTATCACGTTAATTCGCTACGCTAAAAATTTTGGTTTGCTTTCAGCTTTACGTTTAACTTTAAACTATTTTAAATCCAATTCAATTAACACAATCTTTCAAAAAAAAGACGTGTTATCTTTTTATGCGTTTGTTCGGCTGCCAGCGGCCAAAACTAATTTCGACGATAGTGCACTAAGTAGTACTACAATAAATTGGGTAATTCCCCCTTATCGTGAAGGCTCTGGCGGCCATATAAATATTTTCCGATTTGTATCCAATTTAGAAAAAATAGGTTTTGATTGCCGCATTGTTATTGTCTGTGAACCTCAACCCGAGACTGTTGAGCAAGCTAAAAAAGAAATTGATAACTGGTTTTTTCCTTTGGCCGCTAACGTTTATTTGGGAATGGAAAATGCACCACCCGCAATGTTCACTATTGCGACAGAATGGCGTACTGCCTACTGGGTTAGAAATTTTGAGACTACGAAACACCGTTGCTATTTTGTGCAAGATTTTGAGCCATGGTTTTTCCCTATGGGAGCTGAATATATATTCGCTGAAGAAACGTATCGATTTGGCTTTGTTGGGATTACGGCAGGTGATTGGCTAAAGGTAAAACTGTCTACAGAATATGGAATGACAGCTCACTCTGTGGGCTTTTCTTTTGATAAAGAGCTATATCGTCCGTTACCAAAGCATGACCAGATAAAACGTATATTTTTTTATTCACGACCTCCCACTCCGCGTCGGGCATTCGAGCTAGGGTTGTTGGTGTTGGATGAAGTAACCAAACGAATGCCTGAGGTGGAAGTAGTTTTGGCCGGCTGGGATATCTCTAATTACGCAATTAATTTTAAACATACCAGCGCTGGTTTATTAACAGTTGATGCACTTCCTGATTTATATTGTCAATGTAACGTTGCACTCGTACTCTCCTTATCTAATTTATCACTTCTTCCTCTAGAGTTGATGGCGTGTGGAATACCAGTTGTTAGCAATAGAGCGCCTTGGACGGAGTGGCTTTTAAATAATCAAAATTCGCGACTTGCCGCAACTACGGTAGTTGATTTAGCGGACGCATTGTGTGCTGTTTTAGCTAATGAGAAGGAAGCCATGCGTATTCGACACGGGGGGTTCGATACCGTTGCGGTAACAGATTGGTATACGGAAGCGAGTAAAATGGCACTCATATTAGACGAGCTGGAGAGCGCAACTGACGAGGAAAGTAAATCGGAGAGTTTTAAGGTGGTTCATTGAATACTTTATCGAACTCACGTTGCATAGTGCTGGGCGGTGGCGGATTTCTCGGCACTAATTTATGCCGTTCGCTAATGGATAAAGTAGGCGAATTAAGTGCGTTTGGTCGCAGCAAATCTTATCCTGATGCACTGAAAGACATTCATTGGATTTCCGGAGATTTTACTAATCCTTCCAGTCTCGCTACTGCTGTTGCGGGATGCGATACGGTATTCCATTTAGTCACGGCAACGACTCCTGTTAGTAGCAACATGGATAAAATTGGTGATGTTCAATCAAATGTGGTATCTACCCTCCATTTGCTCGAAGCCTGTCGAGAGAAGCAAGTTAGGCGAATCATTTTTATATCCTCGGGTGGTACAATTTATGGGATGCCGGAGCAAATTCCTACTTCTGAAAATACCCCGCTTAACCCCATTACGGCATATGGCATTTCCAAAATGGCGATTGAAAAATATTTGACGCTTTACGAATATTTGTATGGTATTGAGTGTCGGGTGTTACGGGTGGCTAATCCTTATGGTCCGTATCAATCCGCAGTTCGTAATCAAGGAGTAGTTGCGGCATTTCTGGCCCGCGCATTGGAAGGTAAGCCAGTAGAGATCTGGGGTAATGGTTCTATAATACGTGATTATATATACGTTAATGATGTAGTCGAGGCACTAGAATTGGCAGCTGTTCATAACGGTCCGTCACGGACTTTTAATATTGGTAGCGGGCAGGGTCATAGTATTCACGAAATCGTTAAAGCAATAGAAAAAGTACTTGAATTGTCAATTGAAGTGCAGCAGTTTGATGGGCGTAAAGTAGATGTTCCTGTAAGTATTCTTGACATTAGCCTCGCAGCGAATGAACTCCTATGGAGACCTCGCACTAGTTTATTAAATGGTTTAACCCAAACTAGCAATTGGATGCGGGAAATAATTCGTAGGTAATACTAGGGAATAAGCTTCTTTTTTTAGGAAGAACCACTGACTAGGTTAGCCATGCAGATAGCTTGGTCTAATGCATTTGTTCACATTACTTCGGTGAGAGAAATATCATTACATTATGGTAGATAAGGAGGGTTTAAACAATCTTTGTTTTTATCAAAAAATTGGAATGAATGGAACTCTTAATTACACTACGGCTAAAAAAACTGCTTTGATGAAATTTGTTCAAGGTATAGCGAGTATATATGTAGCTACTGGCTCGCTGTCGAGAAAATTAGTTTAACGAATGCAACTGAATCTAATAAAAACGAATAAGATATTTTGGTCTTTGAGATCTAAAATTAATCAAAATTGATAACTATTCTTTATCTTAGCCACGCGAAAACTTTAATTGAGATTGTTAATGCTAGAGTCCAATGAACAAAATGTAATCGCAGTTGTCGTGACTTATGAGCCCGAGTTGAATGCAGTGGGACATTTATTGAACGTACTCAGCGAACAAGTAAATTCAGTGGTAATGGTTGATAATGGGTCTAAATTTGACCTGGAAGGCTGGAACAGCGGACGCGGTCTCCGTTCTGTAAACCTTATTGGATTAGGGAAAAACTGCGGAATTGCTAAAGCTCACAATATAGGTATAGAGTGGGCAAAGAATAGAGGTGCACAATTTGTCCTTTTGATGGATCAAGACAGTATTCCGGCAATTAACATGGTTGAAAAATTATTAAGTGCCATATCAACCTTAGAAGCGGAGGGTAAAGCGGTTGCGTGTGTGGGACCATTTTACACCGACCCAAGAAATGCAACGCATTCTCCATTTGTCCGTATGGAGCGAATGAAGAGCAGACGTATTCCGTGCAGTTCTTCAACCCCGCTCATACCAGTTGATTTTGTTATTTCATCTGGCTGTTTGATTCCGATGAAGGTGTTGAATGCCGTTGGTGGCATGCTGGATGTGTTATTCATTGATTATGTTGATGTGGAATGGGGCATGAGGGCTCGCCGTGATGGTTACCAAAGTTATGGAGTATTTGACGCCAAAATGGAGCATAATTTGGGAAATGAGCCTATCCGTTTTTTTGGACTTGTCTTTTCGTCGCATAGCCCATTAAGAAATTATTACATTTTTAGAAACCGTGTTTATCTGTTAAAGCAACCATGGGTTGGAAAATTGTGGTTGGTCACAGAAGTACGATTATTATTGCTGCGCTTTGTATTTTTTTCTTTTATTTCAAGCTCGCGCCTCGCGCATATTAAAATGATGTCCCTCGGGGTATGGCATAGCCTCTGTGGCCGCATGGGGAAATATAAATAAGTATCAGAAACGTGTGCTTATTTAATCGTTATTCACCGTGGAAAACTCAAAAAAAGCAACAATGCAGCTTGACATCTCAGCAATCATAGTCAACTACAACGCCGGCGAGTTTCTTCGCAAATGCGTTGATTCTTTGCTGAATTGTCCCTTAAAAATAGAAATTATCATCATTGATAACGCATCAAAAGATAACAGTGTAGAGTCGTTAAACGGACTACCAAAAATTCACCTCATAAAGAATTCCACTAACGTTGGCTTTGCTACCGCATGTAATCAAGGGTCCAATAAATCTACCGCTCCTGTTCTTTTATTCTTAAATCCTGACTGTACATTTAATTCCGGTACGTTGGTTCGACTATTGTCTGTTATGAATCATGAACCCCAGGCCGGAATGGTTGGTGGATTATTGGTTAACTCAGATGGGACTGAACAGGCGGGTGGACGCCGTGCTATTCCTACTCCCTGGCGTTCATTTGTCCGTGCATTTGGCTTAACACGCCTTGTGTCGCGCTGGCCAAAATTGTTTTACGACTTTCATCTACATAGGCAACCATTGCCTGAGTATCCCATTGAGGTCGAGGCAATTTCAGGTGCATGCATGATGGTGCGGCGCGACGCGGTTGAGGATGTGGGGGAGTGGGACGAAGGGTATTTCTTGCATTGTGAAGATTTGGACTGGTGTATGCGTTTTAGAAAAAAAGGCTGGAAAATTCTTTTTGTGCCGGATGCCAAAATTACCCATGCAGCCGGTGTTTGTAGCAGGGGCAGAAAATTATTTGTTGAATGGCATAAACATAAAGGAATGATACGGTTTTATCGAAAATTTTTTGCATTTCAATACCCCGCTGGACTGATGGGTTTGGTCATAATAGGCGTATGGTTGCGTTTCGGTATCATAACAATTACCCATTCAACTAACCGTCTAAGGCGTGTCTTGTGTCATGAATGAGGATAATCTGATGGATTGCAGTAGCAATCAAAAAACGGTGGGACTGCTGGGTGCAACCAGTTTTGTTGGCTCCTGTTTGCTGCAACAGTTGGTAAGGCAGAGTCGGGCAGTGGTTGCTTTTTCGCGCCGGGAGATCCAACAAGCAATCCCGAACGTTCAATGGAAAAAGCTGAGCCGAGACAGTCGTCTAAACTTATCAGCACGCTCATCTGCAATTAAAGCCGAAAATAAAATCCCATTCTGGATTTGTTTAGCTCCTATTTCTTCGTTACCAGAATACTTCGAGTTACTTGAGATGTATGGTGTACAGCGAATAGTCGTACTTTCTTCGACTAGCCGTTACACTAAAAATAATTCTTCCGACCCCACTGAGCAACGGTTAGCTCTGCGTTTAGCAGAAGCTGAAACTTTGGTGCAAACTTGGGCTGAAGCCCGCAATATTGAATGGATAATTTTGCGCCCGACTTTAATTTATGGATTGGGGCGCGATAAAAACATTAGTGAAATAGCTCATTTTATTCGTCGTTTCGGCTTATTTCCTTTATTGGGGAAAGCGTCGGGCTTACGTCAACCCATTCATATTCAAGACGTAGCGGACGCCTGTTTATCCGTTTTGCAAACACCGGCATCGGTGAACCGTGCTTACAATATTTCTGGTGCTGAAATTATTCCTTATCGGGAAAT
This sequence comes from Solimicrobium sp., assembly GCA_021155915.1. Taxonomy (GTDB): domain Bacteria; phylum Pseudomonadota; class Gammaproteobacteria; order Burkholderiales; family Burkholderiaceae_D; genus Solimicrobium. The sequence continues at coordinate 33,837 of JAJNBE010000012.1, forward strand.
GATCACGCGTATTTTTTCTGTTATGGGTAAGCGGCCGCAACTGCTTTCCATTCCTCTCTGGTTATTTAAGGCAGCAGTGCGACTATTGCGTTGTCTGCCGCGTTATCGAAAATGGTCAAGCGCGATGGCTGAGCGAATGAATTGCGATATGGTGTTTGATCATATCGATGCTGAACGCGATTTTGGATTTAAACCGCGTTGTTTTAAGTTAACTTCCGAAGATATACCAGCGTAATGCGAGGTGGTCTGCTCATTAATGTGGCACCGAAGTTGGCAGGGATTTCTGAAAAAATGAGAACGAAAAATGTGGTAACAGGCATTGTCTGCACAGCGGCATTAATATAATCTGACGCAGCAATTAAATTTTACGGATGGCAACTGATTTATTGAACTTACGAATCTTACAAATAGGAGCAGTTAAATGGAAAAACGTCAATTTCTTTCCAGTACAGCAGGGCTAATTGCTGGCCCGCTTGTGGGAGCTTTAGGCTCTACAGGAAGTAGTGCACATGCTAATCCCTTATTTGATACAAAATCCCCAGTTATTTTAACGATATCCGGGGAGATTGAGCGGGCGAATAGAAAAGGATTGAATATGGTAAGTGACCATTTAATGCACAACCAGAAGATTCACTTTGACCGTGCTTTTACGTTTACTTTTGACGATCTCGAAAAATTGCCTTTAAAAACCATTAGCCCGACATTACATTTTGATAGGCGTGTACATAAATTGAGTGGGCCACGCTTGATCGATGTGCTCGGCAAGGCTGGAATAAAAAATTCTAAAGATGCCACCATTATATTTCGTTGTCTAGATGGTTATTCAACACAAATTAGCTACTCGCTTGCACAAAAGTACGATTTTATATTGGCAACACGATTAGATGATGAACCGCTGACAACAGGCGGCCTAGGACCGTTATTTGGAGCTTGTGACGTAGACCGCATAGACGATTTTGCAAAAAAACCGCTTAATCAACGTTTTGCAGGGTTGCCGTGGTTCCTGTATTTTATTGAAGTAAAGGTGTAAATGTTAGCTGTGTTAGCTACGGTAGCTAGATAGCTAAGGCGAAATCTCCGAAGCGTTAGTACGATTCGGAGGTTTGACTTTTAAGGGCGCTAACTTTATTTAAGTTTAATGCTTGCATCTTTAAGTGGGAAGATGCTTAAGTTATTACCTCTGAGGCTGATGAACACCTGATATTGACTAAAAGTTCTACGCTTGACTCAACTTATTGGCTATAGCCGCCGATTCTCAGTCCGATCAAGCGCTCTGCCTGTTTTATTAGTTTTGCATCGACATTTGATGCCGGATTCTATTTTCTTCTTCTTGTCGAGCTAATTCAATTTCGTCGATAACCCCACGTACGTCCACCGGTTTAGTCGGTAAAGCAACTTTGCCTGTGAGCGGACTGTCGGGCGATAATAAACCTGCCTCATACAAATTCCAAATCTCTTTCCCGTACCGGCTTCCAACTAATTCAGGCGCGAACGTACCGAAGAAATTGGACAGGTTAGTGACATCGCGTTCCAACATGCTAGCCGCAACGCTGCTGCTTGCCGCATCAATTGCTTGAGGTAAATCAATGATCACCGGGCCAAGTTCATCAACCAAGATGTTGTAGTCAGATAAATCGCCATGTATGACGCCGGCACACAGCATTATTATTACTTCGCGTAACAATAGGGCGTGGAACTTCAGGGCCTTTTCACGATCGAATTCCACATCGTTTAAGCGTGGCGCTACGTTGCCAGTCGCATCCGTCACCAAGTCCATTAACAACACGCCCTCAAAGCAAATATAGGGTGTGGGAACACGTACACCCGCCGAGGCCAATCGATATAACGCATCTACTTCGGCGTTCTGCCAAACCTCTTCTGCCATTTTCCGACCATACCGTGATCCTTTTTCCATAGCTCGAGCCTGCCGGCTGTTCTTTACGCGCCGGCCTTCCTGGTATGCCACTGCCTGATGGAAGCTGCGTTGATTTGCTTCCTTATAAACTTTGGCGCAGCGGATTTCGTCGCCACAGCGCACCACATAAACAGTGGCTTCTTTGCCGCTCATTAATTGTCGTATAACTTCGTCGATTAATCCCTCCTCAACTAAAGGAAGAAGTCGTTTTGGAGTTTTCATAAGTAAGATCGCATTATTCTAGATTCCGGCCAGATACTTTTGTGAAGTAGGAGATTATTTCATGGTTAATAGGCAGATTAGTATATCGGTTTAAATAAATTTTTACAAAAAAGTGGATAGGGGAGACCAAGGCGGACACACCAAAAATACTTAGCGTTAACCTGGGACCTCTGCTCATTTATTGAGGGAGTCAACTATCGCGTTGCATAATACTGTTGAACCTCTTACTTGCTGGGCTTCGTGCGCTTTACTGTTGAATTCCGCTATGGTTGTAGAAAGGTCTCAACCTATGCGCCTTTCCTAGATTGGAAAAGAGTGAGTCTTAATGAGGGTAACAAGCAATTACGGAAAAGTCTCAGGAAATATTTTTGATGGGATAGTCTTGTAGGTAAGTCCCAAAGAATGGCCCGAATGTTCTATTTGTATGATCTTACATCTGTATAAAACAAATTCATTGCCCAGGAGAAATCAATCCATGCGGCAACATTGGCAAAGCAACATTTCTTTATGGTAATTATTTTGGTCAGTTAGTCACTTTTATTCGGTTATAATTCATTCCTCAACAAAATAAGCGGGGATTTTATGAGTTTCGGATCAGCGTAGGGCTACATAAAAAATTTTTTTCAAAGTCCTTTAAGATTTCAAACAGCACCTGATCCGAATAAATCCACACCGCGTTTATAAACAGTTAATTAGTGAGGAGAGAGTAATGAAATTATTTCTAGCTGGTTTTTTGCTATGGGTAGCTACGCCTATCCTATCCATTGCAGGTGACCATAACGACACCTTACTAATTGCTTCTAACCCTTATCCTTCACGGCAAGAAGGGGTTAAATTAGAGAAGGCTAAGGTATCTGCGGATATCGAAAGCCAATATGATTGGATAGCACACAACTATCCCGATGCACTCGGTGTAGTGGTTAATGGTAATTTAACGCCAGCTGGTCTTCCAAGCGAAGCAGATGAAAGCCGCCGCTTGTTTTCTTATCTTGGAAAAGTTCCGTATTTTTTAGGCCTGGGCGATAACGAGTTCCGCGTGGACGGTTACTATGATCGTAACGGTAATTGGGTTTGGGACGGATGCACTGAGGATCGCTGCACAATCGGTTCGATAACGCGACTAATGGCGCATATAGACGACCTTAAGAAGAGCGGTAAAGAAGTCAATGCCGATTTCATCCATCGTGAAGGCTACACCTTTCCGACACGAACCGTTGATATTTTTGGCAGTCTGGGATACGCAGTTGACTTAGGAAAAATTTATTTTATTCAACTCAACGACAACGGCGAGGATTTCGCCAATTTTCGCGTCACCAATAATTATGTGAGTGGCATCGAAACCGGTCTGGATATGGCTACGTATCGGATTCAAATAAGCCCGGCGCTGCGTTGGCTGGAAATTAGTTTAGAGTATGCCGCTCAACAAGATAAAATTATTATTGTGAACAAGCACCATTCTCATATGAAGCACGAGGTGGCTAATTTATTAGATAAATATAAGGTTGGGTTGCGTTTTGCATCAAAAGTTGATTATCGATTTGATAATCAATTTTATGGGCTGGGGTATTCTGACAAAAAAGAATTGTTAACACTAGATTTCGATTACGACCAAAAGACGTTCAAACTGGTTAGTCTAAAAAATCTCGACTTCAATCAACGCAGTGTAATTGCCGAAGGCCCCTTAGTTACCCATCCTAGTCACTATCCGAAGGGCACCTTTCCGAAGCCAAATAAGATAATCAGCGTAAAAAATCAGGCGGGTTATTCCGGTGACGCCACCATTAGTTATGTAGATACAGCGTCGGGAAAAAAAATTACCCCCGCGCCCACAACGATGTCAGTAGGTAATGTCTATATCGCACAGTTACCCTGGCACGCTACTAATATTCAAGTGTCCTTTGTTAACAATACAGGGCTTATATGGGCGCCAACTAAACAAGTTTTCAATTACACTGAGGAGGAAACCAGTGGGGATTGGCCTTATGCACCGGTTTTGTGCTTTACTACCTGGGGAACAACGCTCAACCCGGCATATACTATGATGGTTGACTCATCGATGAACCGGACAAACCACTGCTGACGCTTTTTGCCTTCTCTTCTTTGCCCCTACTTGAAATATAGGTTGCCTACATTGGCATCTTATTTGCTAGGCTAGCAAAGAGGAGAGAAGCTCTTTACTATAGAATTTAAAAATATTGCAGCTTTTACCTATCTAGATAGCAAAAGTCGGCTATTTTTTAAATGGCTGGCTACCACGTTTGGACGGCCAAGCAAAATGCTCGAATTTTCTTGATGAAATTCAGAGGGTATACAGTAGTTCTACATCGTCCGGTTTTCGAAGAAAGGTGACATATTCAGGCCACGCGGTTGGTGCAAAACGGTCTCATGAGACTATAGACAATGTGAAATAGAAGAATCGCAGTACTTGTTCGGCCACTTAATGTCTTATTACCTTTTTATACGGTGATACTAATGTCAATAATTGACGCCATTTGCTTGGGCAATATTTTGATTCCCAGCCGAATGGCTTTTTCTTTAATAGAAAAATTAGCGTAATAACTGGTAACCATAATGGTGTCTTTTATGCCGCTTTCTTCGATAATCTGTAAGCCATTTTTGTTTTGGCCTAATAGTTCATAATCACTCAAAAAAATCACCCGATTCTTTTCCAGAGAAGTCAACTTACACAAAAAGTCTAAGACGGCCTGACCTTGCTTAAAATGATGCACGGTTAATTTGGAGCAACTCTGCAAATAAGGAGCGAAACGGGTATCCCACGCACCATGAATGGATTCTTCATCATCTAAAATGACCACCATGCTGCTTGGGGAAAGAGCAAGAGTTTGTACGCACCAGTCCGGTGCGGAGATGCGTGGGAAAGTGAGCTGGATTGTCGTGCCCTGACCGGGTATGGAATGCACCCCTATCGTTCCCTGGTTCTGGTCTAAGGTATCCCAAACCTGTTGCAGTCCTAAGCCATGTCCGTGGTGTTTTCCCTCTGTAAAAGGGTGACGTTGCATTATTTTGTCGACCAGATCGCCGGGCATTCCCTGGCCGTTGTCATGTATTGTTACCATTACATAATTGACATCAGAGTCTAACCTGACCGTAACCTGGCCGCGGTCTGAACCGGCAAGTGCGTCGACGGAATTATTGATTAAGTTCGAAAAAGAACGGCGAAACTGGCTAGCTTGGAGATGAGCAAAAGCAAACTGAGCGTCGGGAGGGATGTCGGCCTCCATCCTCACGGTAAGGTTACTATATTGTGCTTTTTTTTCACTTAATAGCTGACTGATCAAATCCGATATCAAAACAGGTTGGCGTGGCTCTGAATCAAGTCCGGCATTTGGTTTCTCATTGCGATAGGTACTCAACAAATTATTGGCGATATCTAAAATGCTTTCCATCGCTCTTTTAATCACCGTGCGTTTATTTTCGGGTAATTCATTGCACAATTGCACCATCATACTTAAGGCACTTAATGGAGAGCTAATGTCGTGAGCCACTTTGTGAGCGAGCGTGATCAGTTTTTCTTTTTCTTGTAAGATAGCTCGTTGTTGATCTTTTTCTAATTTTTGTAATTCTGCTTCACGTCGTTCGGCTTCTTTTTGCACACTGATGTCTACACTGACGCCGATAATACCTATAATCTCATTAGCGCTGTCAAAAAGTGGCATCCTGTTGGTTGAAAGGTGCACGATCCTTCCGTCATCCATCTCGAAAGTTATTTCAACGTCTAGCGCCGGCTTTCCTGTTGTAACAATTTGCTCATCAACTTGACGAACATATTGAGCTGCCTCAAAATTGAAGCCGAGTTCGAAATCAGTTTTTCCGATAATTTCGCTAGGCGAGCTCAACTTTAAATAATCAAGTGCTGTGATCTCATTACAAAAGACGTACTTAAGATTTCTATCTTTCCAAACAATGATACAAGGTAATTTTGCAATAATATTCTCATAAAAATTTTTTATTTCAGTTGCGCTGAATTTTTCAGGAACTTGAGACATTGCAGCTAAACTCGACATGGCCACTTCAGCAACTTCCGGATTTATATATGGACTCCGGTTCTGTCGCTTTAGGAAAAACGAACATCTGGTTTTGATGAACGTGAGAAAACGTCTTTTTATTCTTATAACAAAATCATTATTCATTGTTCATTGTTCCTTGTTTCGAATTTTGATTCGCGCATATATTCTTTCATTAATACGGGTTCTAGCCGAGATGCGGCATTGATGAGGGAATCTACTTAATAGAAGAGGCACTCCGCTATTCGACGCAATATTCGACCGCCTTCATTGCTGTCAGGCAAACTTGTTGTTGCCCAACTTTCCCTCTAATTCGAAACCGCGGATTTAAACCTACTGATTGAGTCGCCTTGAAAAATTATGTTGCTTTCGGTTAGCTGCGTGCTCTTAGCCTGACGATACAGCCGTCGCGGTTTGGGTAGGGAATATGGATACTCATCGCCGCGAGCGCTGCCGCACTTTTTCTTTAACTGAAGTTTTTTTCTTTTGGTGGGCGTTTATGTGCCATTTAATGCCATAATAAAGCGAGTTCTTTCTGTACGGGGATAATTTAATGGGCAATCCAGAGTAAATTTCACTTCACACTAATACCGATAAGTGACGCCATTTGCTTCGGCAAAATTTTTACTCCCAGCTGAATGGCTTTTTCTTGGATAAGTAGATTAGTGTAATAGCTGGTGACCATGATGGTATGGCTTATGCCGCATTCTTCGATAATCTGCAGGCCATTTTTATTCTGGTGTAGTAGTTCGTAATCGCTCAAAAAAATCACGCGCTCTTTTTCGAGAGAATTCAGCGTACTTAAAAAATTTAAAACGCCTTGACCTTGCTTAAAATGATGCACGGTTAAGTCCAAATTACTCTGCAAATAAGAAGCAAGACGTGTATCCCAAGCACCGTGAATGGATTCTTCATCGTCTAAAATGACGACTATGCTGTTTGGAGAAAGAGCGAGCGATTGTGCGCACCAATCCGGTGCGGTGATGCGTGGGAAAGTGAGCTGAATCTTCGTGCCCTGACCCGGTGTGGACTGCACCCCTATCGTTCCCTGGTTTTGGTCTAAAGTGTCCCAGACTTGCTGCAGTCCTAAGCCATGTCCGTTGCGTTTTCCCTCTGTAAATTTGTGATGTCGCATTATTTTCTCGACAAGGTCGCCTGGCATTCCCCGGCCGGTGTCGTGTATGGTTACCATTACCGAATTGGTATCCAAGCCTAATCTGACCGTAACCTGGCCAGCGTCTAAATGGGCAATAGCATCGACGGAATTATTGATTAAGTTCGACAAAGAACGGCGAAACTGACTGGCCTGTAGATGAGCAAAAGCAAATTGAGCATCGGGAGTTATATCGGCTTCCAACCTCACGGTGAGGTTACTATATTGTGCTTTTTTTTCACTTAATAGCTGACTGATCAAATCCGATATCAATACATGTTGGCGTGCCTCTGAATCAAGTCCGGAATTTGGTTTCTCGCTTCGATAGGTACTTAACAAATTATTGGCGATATCTAAAATGCTTTCCATCGCTCTTTTAATCACCGTGCGTTTGTTCTCGGGTAATTCATCACACAATTGCACCATCATACTTAAGGCACTTAATGGAGAGCTGATGTCGTGAGCAACTTTGTGAGCCAGCGTGATTAGTTTCTCTTGTTCTTGTAAGGCTGCTCTTTGTTGTTCTATTTCCAGTTTTCGTAATTCGGCTTCTCGTCGCTCGGCTTCCTTTTGCGAACTGATGTCTACATCGACGCCGAGAATGCCTATCACCTCACCTGCGCGGTCAAAAATCGGCATTCTATTAGTTGAAAGATGCACGATTTTCCCGTCA
>JAJNBE010000013.1 GCA_021155915.1 Solimicrobium sp.
TTATGCGGTTAATACTTACGTAACATCCACAATAGATCTTCTTTTCCTTAACAAATACACTGATCGGAACGGCATGGGATGATTGCCGTCATACATTTGACATTAACTAAACAGGAGAAGTAGCATGGAAGGTCCTAGAATTGCTCAAAATCGAATGCTCTACGAATTAATGAACCAAGATAATGCAGATTTAGCTTGTAATGATAAACTTAAAATAAGTCAGAAAATTGCTAATATGACTGATAAGGATAAACAAGCCGATTTAATCGCTCAATTAATTACTTTTAAATATCACCGAAAAAATTCTGTCTATTCGGACTCTCAACAAAACGCATGTTGGGAACATATTGAAAATAAGCATTTGCTGTCTGGAGATAACAATGAAAAGTTATTATCAAAAGAAGAGCTCATGTTTTTTGTTAAGAATAGAAACCATGGGTTATTTTCCGGGAAAATACCGGAGACTTTTAAAAATTTGATATCCAATTTTAATGATCAGGAGAAAATTACCATACTGCTTAAGATTTATAAAGATCATCCAGAAACTGCAGAAAATATAATGCACTATCTTGGAAATGTCACAGGTCAGAATTGGTCATTTAATCTGCATACAGAAAAGCAAAGTAGGATCAGTGAGTTAACAACCCAGTTTTTTTCCGAGATAAAACGAATAAATGAGGACAGATCATTAAGTGAGCAGAAATTAAAGAACTTGAAAGGTTGGAGGAAATTTATAACCAAGTCAGAAGACGGCGCACGGTTAAAAGAAAATATTATGAGCTATTGCTTAGACAATAATGTTTCGATAAAAAGTTTTGCCGATACATTAATGAAAATGTGCTATGACAGTCATTATTATGGCATTATTAAAAACGGGGACGATGTGCCGATGAAAGTCAATGCGTCGTACGCTTTTGATATCTTTAAGGAAGTTTATCTCAATCCAGATGCGGATATCTCTAAGATACGACCTTCCAAAGATACCTCAACTTTATTAGATTTTTATAATAATTCGGAAGCCGCTCAAGAGAGAAACTCCCAAATATGATTTTATTTACGGCAATATTTTACAAAAAATAGGGCGACCAATTTTGTTTGTCCTGAAATATTGCCGCTTGGCTCCAACTTTCTGAAGCTAACTGGGCCGTAAGCGTCCGGCATAACCGTACTTGAAGCCAATCAGGAAAATCAAAGATAGATAGTACCCTCCCCACTGCCGGCAGAGATAGTAAGGTAAGGGTACTTTGGCAATACAAAATTTTTCATTTGACAGAAGCATTCGCAGAATTTAGCCCAAATTCGAAAATGATGAAACAATAAACTTGGTTTCTTAATAGAATTTACAAAACCACCTTAACCATCGGGTGATTGGACAGGGCACGATATAAGTTATCGAGTTGTTCCCGGCTAGTCGCCCGTACGGTTACCGTGATCGATAAGTACTTGCCCTTGGTGGAAGGCCGCATTTCCATTTTCGCGGCATCAAAATCAGGGTCATGTAACAACACTAAATTCAATATAGTTTGCGCAAAAGTGTCATGCATTTCGCCCATAATTTTGATGGGGAAATTGCTGGGATATTCAATTAAACTGGCTTTTTCCATTTGCTTTTATGTACTGTTATATTGCATATAAGTGACTTATTGTATATAAGTAACTAAATAAAGGACCGGGCCGAACGCTCCGATGCTTTTCCCCCCAACGGGCAACACACGAAAAAAATATTTTTACATGCTGGCATTAATATTCCTTTATCAGCACAAAAAACTTCAACAAGGATGACTTTGCGTGGCCTTATTGGGATGCCGGTTGATGGCCAAATTTGCTCTAGAAATTATAACGATTCCTTCCAATCTATAGGTTATCTTGTGGAAGTGCTATTAGATCTCCATTCTGATAATTCTATAGCGGGTGAATTGAGAAACAAAGTGCTGAAAGTAGTGGTAGCCTCGAAGCATCGAGCGCGAACTCACTGCTTTCATACAGTAAACCCATCGCCAACAATGAAGCAACGATCTAAAATAAGAATTTTAGTATCCGATAAAAGGGTGAAAACGCCGTTTTGTACACCAAAGAATCTGTATTTTCAAAAATATAACGAAAAAAACGCCGAATAGCTTTTACGTGCCCGGCGTTTTCCAATACTTTACTATTAATGAATAGTCACCGTTTGCAGCATATAAGGATCGTATTGTCCGAGGAAATCATCGACATCTTCTAAGGTTGGGTCAGAAGCGATTAAATCCGAAACATCTTTGCGGAAGGTGACAGCTTGCAGCCCCCCCATGAAGAATTCACGTTTTACCGCCTTATCGGTAATTTCATAACCGCCATAGCGTAACGCTTCATTATCATCATCAGCGCAAAATTCAACCACGCTGTATTGTTCGCTGTTATATATGAGGTTCATTGTAGTTCCTTTGCTCAAGACCAGATTTAGGTGAAAGATGGTGTTTGACCAGCGGATTTCAAGTGACAATCTACCTCTAACTTCTTAACTACTCCATTTCTGTTGTTATGAAGAATTAACGGCAAACTCGTTTTAGGTTACGACAGATTGATTGACCCGGTTTGAAGCGCCACAATATGCTCTTGGCGCTTAATTTATTCTAGGTCAATTTCTTCGGTTAATTCAAGTATTTTTTTGTAGTTAAGCTCGGATAAAAAAATTCTCAGTTTTTTGGAAGAGGTAAACCACCTGGAAAACTTAAGATAAGGGTGCCAGGATTCTGGTGATTCAAATGAGGTAAATAAATCCTTGTTATTCTGTTATTACTAAGACGAATCAATTCGCTCAATTCGATAACTAAAATGTAGTTTTTTTGCAACAAATACCATGTAACTCGGTCAAACCTTTAAACAAATTGTACTTCTAAAATGGGCACCCCGTTCTGAAGTGTCGGCAAGCGTTCTCGTTATTCATAACTCACGCTAACACCAGAACTCGTGTAATCTACACGGTTCTTATGATAAATTAATTCCGGCTACAAGTTCTATACTCGCCTCAACTTATTCGTAAGTGACGACTTCAGAATGAAGTCAGCTGTTTCGTTTAGATGACTTTAATGACTCAACGCCAAGTTGCTTTAGTTTGCGATAAAGATGAGTGCGCTCTAAACCGGTGCGTTCTGCAACGCGTGTCATGCTGCCACCTTCACGTTGCAAATGATATTCAAAATAAATACGTTCAAAAGAATCGCGCGCTTCCCGCAGGGGGGAGTCAAAAGAAAATTGGGCGAGTGGATTAAGCGGCATGGGTGCAGGTGCGAGTCCTAACCGAGCGTCAAACCCATTGCCAATACCATGGTGAGCCCCGACCTGAGCCACCTGTAAGCTATTATTGTAAGTGGTTTGATGTGTCCTCCCCATGCCAGCATCCGCGGTGACGGGCACGCGGTTAACTAATGATCGGTGAAGTAATTCTGAGGGCCTGGCGAGCGCTTGTTGAACTGCTTTTAACAATTTTTGTAACGATATAGGTTTTTCTAAAAAATTCAACGCACCAATACGAGTAGCCTCAACAGCGGTGTCAATGGTGGCATGACCTGACATCATAATAACGGGCATAGTAAGCAGACCGTCCCTTTGCCACTCTTTTAGCAATGTCACACCATCGGTATCAGGCATCCAAATATCCAACAGCACTAAATCAGGTCTGGATTCTGCTCGCATCGCCCGGGCTTGTTGGGCGTTTTCAGCAGTTTCTATAACGTGGCCCTCGTCTCCTAAAATCTCGGAAAGTAATTCACGTATTCCCATTTCGTCGTCGACCACAAGGATATTTGCCATTATTTTTGCCTTTCATTTTTTAATCTTGTCTCACGGATCTACCAAAACGCCTAAAACTTCGGCGATTTTTTATGACTTCCAAGCTAATTTAGATTATTAGGAACTATCAAAATTATCAGGCGCTAACTTTAACAGCAAAATCACTATTTTTGCACCATTTACGTCAGTCCGATTTTTAATATCGATGCGTCCACCGTGCTCTTCTACTATCTTTTTTACTATAGCGAGACCTAAGCCGGTTCCACGTGGCTTAGAAGTGGCGTAGGGCTCAAATGCTCGTGCCAAAATTTTGCTACTAAAACCGACACCGTTATCGGTAATAGATAGGCTCGCCGCGCATTGAGTTTGTCCTTCCGAATTATGGTAATGAACGGTTTCCGTAACTATATCAATATTTCGGGAGGTTGAATGACCATGCTTTTCAATAACGGAATCTTGGGCATTTTGCAGAAGATTATGAATAACTTGTCTTAGCTGCGTCGCATCTCCCATGATAGCGGGCAAATCTGGTGATAATTTGACGGTAATCATATCAATCCCCTCGCCGCCAAGGTATAAGTTCACCACCTCATCAATCAAGCCATTCAAGTTTAATGGTATTAGCTGAGCGGGTGGTGTACGAGCATAATCACGAAAATCATCTACCATGCGTTTCATGGATGTCACCTGATTCACGATAGTTGTGGTGCTTTTATCTAATATGGCTACGTCAGCATCAGTCAATTTATCGCGTAGTTTCATTTGCAAGCGTTCCGCGGAAAGTTGAATCGGCGTGAGCGGATTTTTAATCTCATGCGCTAAACGTCGTCCCACTTCCCCCCAGGCAATAGAACGTTGAGCGGAGATAATATTGGTAATGTCATCGAATACCACGACGTTACCGGTGCCTGACGAAACCGGCAAATGAGATCCACGGGTTAACAAGGTAATAGTTTCATTTTTACTCTGGCCAATTTCTCCAAAATCCTGATTCAAATTCTGTTCTGAATTTCGTTCTACTTCCATTTTCTCTGTGATTGGGCGCGTCAATTCAATTTGTTGTTGCCAATGGTAATCGGCGTTATCACCTGCCGCAGATTGCGCATTATGGTCAGAAAATGCTTGCGCTATTGCTTCAGCGAACGAAGTTAACCCGGGTATCTCTACGAGGGGTTTACCAATATAGCTTTCCATCGATAATTGTAATATTCGTTCAACAGATTCATTACAAGTAACCAGCCGAAAGTGCTGATCTAGTACCATTACGCCGGCTGACATATTGGCCAATACTGATTCTAAATATGCTTTCGCATTTTGTAATTCACTTCGGTTCTTTTCCACTGTTGCGCGCGCGTCAAATAATTGGTGCGTCATGAGATTAAAGGATTTAGTTAAGCTACCGAGCTCGTCGGAACTTGCAATGATAGGTCGGGGAGAAAAATTTCCTTCCGCAACCGCTTGGGTACCTTCTGCCAACAGCAGTATCGGTTTGATTAAGTCAGTTGCTAACAGAAATGCACTTACAATCGAAGCAAAAATGGCCAGCAATAGTGTGAGCGTCAAGGTGGCAATATAGATTTTTCGTAAGCTAGCCCGACCGGCAGCAAGTTCCAAATATTTACTGTTGGCAGAAATCAGCGTATCCGTATTGATGCGGATTGCCTCGGGAATGGCTTCAATCAATTGTAAAAATTGAGTTTCTTCATGCAAGGACAAGCTAACTCGATGGTTAGGAATTGACACTAGCACACGCAGACGAATGCCAGTTTGCTGCGCCAGCTGGGAGGGGGAATTCGTTTTATCTCCGGTCAGGTTTAACTCGGTGGTTACCTCACTTCCACCTTCATAATCGGAGAACTCCCTATTATGACGTGCCTGACGTAACATGGCCTGCGTAGGTATATCAGGTAACAAGGAGCCAATTTGTCTGCCAGTACTACTAAGAAGCATACCTTTGCTATTGATAATAGCCGCGTCTAGCTGTTGATTGGGACCAAACATGCGTGAGAGATGAATAACTCGTTTTGACTCTGACAACTCAGCTAATTCCTGAGCGGAGCGGTGCGCTTGTTTTGTTAATTCATCCAGTGAATTATCTAGTGCGCTTCGTCCCAAATTAAGCCCTGCAGCAATCGCTTTTTCAACGCGTGCATCAAAGCCTGATTCGATAGAGCGCGACACGAATTGGACAGACACCGCATAAATGAGCGCACCAGGTAAGATGGCTAATGTCGCAAACAGTATAATAAGTTTGGTCAGTAAGCGCGTTCCAAATTCTTTCTGTTTATAGCGCCGATAAAGTCGCGACAGGAGTAAGACGATGAGTAAAAGTAAGGCGACGACCACTAAACTATTCAGAGCAAAAAGCCAGATATAGTATTTTTCAAAAACAGCCGCCTGATCAGAGAGTGAAGCGATAAAAAATAAAAATATGCCTATTATGGCTGCGGCCACGACGGATGAGTATTTTACAAAACGGGTCACTTTTGAATTTGAAAGGTTATTCGCTTCCAGTCTGATGAAAGCCGCCAGTCACTGTTGTTGAGGGCGTTAAATTGAAATGGCTTAGGTAGCTGGTCGGTGTCGAGATAAATACGTACGGCAACGTTATAGATAGTGTCAGTGTCGAGGCGCGATTTCTCGGCAACTAGCCAGCGACTTGGGGTACGCACCAACGCAAGCACATTTTGCAGATCTTTATAATTCTGCGCAAAACTACCGTTAACGGACGCACGGTATTGACGGGTGATGACATTATAGGAAATGCGAACCGATTGTTCACTCTTAATCGTTTTTTCATCAAACCAGTACCAGCGTGGACGAGTAATTTCTACTTCGGTAACAAAGTACAATGGAATACCATTGGTAAGAATATTTTCTAATTCACGGCTTAACTCAAATTCAAAATTAGCCGCTAGACGATAACCATCATCGCTGGGTTCAATTCGCGCATAAGCAATACGAATATTATCCGCATAAGCTGTAGACTGCCCCCATAGGAAGCCACTGAGCATGGACAGGAAAACAAATTGAACAATTCGTCGCATCGTAATTGGGCGCATCAGTCAAGACTATTCTGATTATTTTTTTGAAATAAAGCGAAGAATAAACCATCATGGTCCACATTGTCTGAGGCCTCAGGCAATAACTGCCCTGGTGCCGGTAATCGTTTAGCTGCATGACGATGTGCAAAAGCAGCTGCTTGTGCTTCAGACTCTTGTGGCCAGATGGAACACGTTATAAATAACAATTTACCACCAGGCTTGGTCATCATCCAGAGATTGTCAAGGATTCGCGCAGAAAGTGTGGCAAGTTGTATAGTATCTTGTTTGCGCCGTAACCAGCGTATATCAGGATGACGACGAATGATACCTGAAGCTGTGCAAGGAACATCCGCAATAATTCGGTCAAATTGTTGACCATTCCACCAATCTCGCTTGGTTGCATCTCCGAGAACTAATTGTGCACTCAATTGAAGACGATCACAATTTTCAGCGACCTTAGCTAAACGCTTAGAGTCAGAATCCAATGCGAGCAAATCGATATTGGCTATTTCAAGCAGATGACCGGTTTTGCCACCTGGCGCTGCGCAAGCATCTAATACGTGCATTCCATCATGGATGTCTAACAACGGTGCGGCAAGTTGAGCAGCGGCATCTTGCACAGACACTAAACCGTCGATAAAACCAGGAATTTGGAGGACTGGAACGGCTTGTTCCATACGAACTGCGTAGGGGCCGAGCGCTCTCGCCCTCATACCATTTTCCTGTAATAGCGATAAATAGGCCGCTACGGATGTCTTACGTCCATTGACGCGTAATGTGAGCGGTGGCGGCAAATTGCCTGCTGTGAGAATCGCTTGCCAATCGTTGGGATAGCTCAATTTACACGCGTCTATCCACCACTGCGGATAATTCCATTGTGCTTTAGGTAGCTTCATCACCGTTGGAAGTAATGTTTTACGCTCACGTAAAAAACGGCGCAATAAGGCATTCACCATATTTTTCGCGTGTGCCATATCAGGGTGTGCAGCGGCAGCGGTAACAGCCTGGTCTACTACAGTAAATTCAGCATACGGATGAAGTGTCGGATCCTCTTCCACAATTAGCGCTAACGAACAACAAAGCAGACTGTAAAGTAGCGCCGGTTCGGGTAACTTAGTTGTCATTGTGCTGATAAGCGCATCAACCCTGCCAACCTGGCGCATGGTTCGGTAAGATAAATCCTGGATTGCTCCGCGGTTAGAAGGAGCGATGTTGCTGGCCAGCACAATATTGTTCAGTGCTTGCGGTAAAGCCAAACCCTTCAATACGGCGGAAATAGCCTGAGCCGCTCCCAACAAGTTATAAGACAAAGAATCTGTTTTCAGATTCAATGTGGATAACAAAGGCGCTTTTTGTGGAAATTGAGAGGGTTTAATTATTTTCATTGATGCACAAAATAAAGAGGTAGAAAAGGTTCCATTTTAGCCCGGCTTTCAGATCTCCAATCTTGTCATTCATGGGTGAGTAAACAATCATACGCCCCAAACTACATCATAGCCTTGCTCATTTGCTGCACGCAGCATCTGTAACAACGGGTAAGCACGCGAAGAAAAACTCACGCTTTCAATTAGCTCGTGATCATGGTCTCCGGCTTCGTTTGGCTGTGGATGTGCCGTTACATCTTGTTCGAGGTGTTGAGTCGCAGGGTGTGCACGGCTCTCCGCAATCGCAGTTTCAATAATAGCGATCGCCTTTTCGGTATCAGCGTGCACTATAATGCCGCGCTCAATGTCTTTATCAAGCAGATTTAGAATACGTTGCGCATGCTCTTTATACATAACAATATCAGCAGCAGCTTTGGACTTGAACGTAATTAACATATTTCTTCCATTTCACATTGGTTTAAATGAGCTGAGGAAAGTATCAACAACAGTTTCATCAGCATCCGGATTAATTTTATATTTGGGTTCTACTACCAGCACTTCGAAAGTCCAATCACGGTACGCAACTAAGCGTCCCGAAAGGCGGACAGAAGAATGCGTGCTGACCGCACTAAACTCGTCATTGACAATCAATTCCCCGTTTCTTGTGGCTACGGTTGTTTTTTCTCGGGTAATTATGCCCTTGATATTTTTAAGTAGTGCATTCTTAATCAGCATAACTGCTGCGCGGGCTTGATTAGCATCAGACATTTTAATTGCGCCAACGGCGAATTTAACGTCGTTAACTTGCACAGCTGTCAGATGCATAGCCACGGTTCTTTGCTCAAGCTGGATTTCTCGGCTTAATCTGGACGGTTTTCCGGGCATTAACACAGTATACGGTGACTCAACACCTTGCACATCACGCCAGTCAAATTGGGGAGAACATGCTGTGAATAATAGTGCGATAAGGAAAACCGCCGTTACTTTTGATGTAGGCAAAATAAGGCGGATTTTATTCAATTACGATTTCAACCACAGCCGGATTGAGTCCCAAGCGCGACCAAAAATGGTGGCCTGATTCACAGTTTCTAATGCTACAAACGGGAATTCAGCAATTGATTTATTGTCTAGCATCATTTTCATCGTGCCCATCTGGGTGTTGATCGCAATGGGTGCAATTATAGGATCTTTGCGCTCTAATTGCGGCTTAAGGCGAGCTGCGGTCCCTTTCGGTAAGGTGACATATAAATCACGAGTAAAACCAATTTTAATGGTTGATTTTGAACCTTTCCAAATGTCGGGGTTGCCAATAGCCTGGCCTTTTTCATAAAGCTTAACCGTATCGAAATTTAAAAATCCCCAATTCAATAATTTTAAACTTTCCTGCGCACGCATCTGGTCGCTGGTTGTGCCCACTACAACCGCAATTAATCGACGTTCGCCAGAGCCGTTTGAGCGGTTGGCTGACGAAACTAGGCTATAACCGGCCGCAGAGGTGTGCCCGGTTTTCATGCCATCCACCGTGGGATCCAGCCACAGTAACCGGTTGCGATTAGGTTGTGTAATCTTGTTATAAGTAAAGCTTTTGGTTGAATAAAAGCTCTTATAAGATTGAGGGAATTCCCCAATTAAATGCTGCGCAAGGAGTGCTATATCGTAAGCGGTAGAATAATTTTGGGGACTGGGTAAACCATGCGAGTTAATAAAGTGCGTTTCTTTTAGTCCCATCCGTTGTGCTTCACGATTCATTAAATCAGCAAAGGCTTCTTCCGAACCTGCCACAGCTTCGGCTAACGCCACTGCGGCATCATTTCCCGACTGGACAATTAAACCATATAGCAAGTCCTGAACGGTGACCGGCGTTTTAGGTTCAATAAACATTTTGGAACTGTCTTTATCTACTTTCCAGGCCTGATCTGACACATTCACCATTTGAGATAACGTTAATTTTTTGTCATGGAGCGCCTGGAACACTAGATAGGCGGTCATGATCTTAGTGAGTGACGCGGGCTCGATGCGCATATGTTGATTTTCAGACGCGACAATTTGATTGCTGGTGGTATCTAATAACAGCCATGATTTTGCCGCAATGGTTGGCGTATGTATGGTTTGAGCTTCAGCAGAACCAAAATAGAGGAAGATGGAAAGGCAGAGAACGAGAATTTTTTTCATGAGTATATAAATAGGGAAGTAAAAACAGCAAAAGCGTGATTGTGACACGATTTGTGGCACGTTATCGGCATATGATTTCTAGGACAATCGCGCTTAGACAATTTATCAATGTCTCGTTGCCCCTAAACCAACCCTAAACCAACCCTAAACCATTACAAGCCGCCGACACGTCATTCCCAAGTGTTCTTGTTGAGAATCCAGTAGCGTAACTTTTATGGCCTTAGCCATCACTTCAATAATGATCGCTAATGCCATAAAAGTTACGGTCCTGTAGTCCCGCCGCAGCCTACCCTCGAGTGCTTTAGTCGGAGCGGTACTACGTATCTGTGCTTTGTAGACAGGGGAGAATGATTAAAAATTATCTAAGCACGATTTTACAGATATGACTTCAGTCAGCTCGTTCTTACCACCGCTCTTCAAGAATATAATTAAAATCTTAACTGGGAACAGGAATATTCACCAAAGCGCCGTTACCAACCTTTTTATGTGATGCAATTTCCGATGAAAAAAATGATCGGCACCGGGAATAACTAACACCGCCAAATCTTGCGGGCGGGCCCAATCGAATACATCAGTTAATGGAATGGTTTGGTCGAGCTCGCCATGAATAACAATTGTGTCAGAAGGAACTTTACTTAATTCCCATTTACCTGCGGCGCAGCCGACAAATACTAAGCGTTGTGGTGGACAGTGCTTTGCTTCCAAAACAAGTTGCAAGCGACTTTGTACAAATGTGCCGAATGAGAAGCCAGCTAATGCAACCGGCATGTTGGGATACAACTTTTGCATATGCGCTAACAACATGAGCATATCTTCTGTTTCGCCAACACCGTTGTCATGAATACCCTCCGATTTCTCGACACCACGAAAATTCATGCGCGCGGTAGCGTATCCTAACCCGACAAAAGTTCGCGCTAAGGTTTGCACAACTTTGTTGTCCATCGAGCCGCCGTAAAGGGGATGAGGATGGGCGACCAGCGCGATACCTATGGGAGCTGGTCCGGTAGGTAAATCTAATGCGCATTGCAGCTGACCTCCCCCGCCAGTTAAGAAAAAATAGTTTGTCTGAGCGTTCATAGGAATAAGTTAAGAGCGGGGTATCAACAGGCGCTGGACAATTTTTCCATGTAAAAAATGGGAATCAATTATTTCATCAATATCGTGATGGTCTACATAGGTATACCAGGTACCTTCCGGATAAACTACCAACACCGGCCCTAAGTCACAACGGTCAAGGCAGCCAGCTTGATTAATCCGAATTTTGTGGGGCCCATTCAAGTTTAATTCTTTGATTCTTTTTTTTGCATACTTTTGCGCCGCAACGGAACCACAATCGCCACAACTGGCTCGCCCATCATTGCGTTGATTAATGCAAAAAAATACGTGTTGTTGATAATAAAAAGGAGGCGTCATGGATGGTTTGAGGTTGGTTTATCTTGAAGACCACTGCGCAAACCAAATACGGCGTTCGGGCTTACACAATGGTGCTTGCAATCCTCATTACATTCTGGTTGCTGCGCTCCGCGCGCCTTTTCTTTGGCTTGCTCGCTAAGGTTGTGCAAAGGTCTCTCATGCGATTTTAACGCATATAACCGTTTTATTCTCTACCCATGAGCCCAGTATGTATGTGAGCTTTGATGACGTTATTAAACCTTATCCGGTCCCCTCTTCTATTGGCGGAGAAGGGCTGACCTGCGGGGACTTTATTTAAGATTTACGGCTCACACGGATTTGCAGTGTAATAAATCCAATGCGGCTTTACCACGGACGATATCTCCTGCCCTTAATTCTCGCTGATCAAATGGATGCCGGTTACCAAAGGAGATCAACTGTTGGGCAGTTTCTGCGGTCACTAAGTTGAATTTGTTTACACCTTGAGTCAACAAGCACCATTCGGTTTGTTCAGCGGGATCAAAATCTTCCATGCTAATGCAATCCAGTCCTTGTGATAAGAAAACAGTCGCAGTTCCTAATGTCATACCCTCATTTGACGTGAGTGCATTAAAATTTTCTTCAGTTTTGATAAAGGAATGTATGTCGACAATCTGGGCTTCACTTGGTTCTTGCCTAGTAAAATTACTTTCCACCCCGCCTGCGGTTTCGTATTTCTGCTTGTTTTCATTCAAACTACGTTCGGTATAGGATTGTACGTGTTCATCCCATAAATTGGCTGGTACGTGGAACTCCGATGTTTGAAGATGAGAAAGCAATAATCTTGTTTGTTGAAGATGAAACGGGTTAAATGGGGGGTGTGCGTCCCTTGAATGGATTGAACTGTTGTGTATTAATTCTCTGGAGAAAAAAGTTAAGCCTACCCCCGTAACGCCTCCCACCCTCTGCACGAAGAGCTCATCGTCACTAAGCGGCTCACGGTCAAGCAATATCGGAAAACCAAAATAAAATGGCTCCCACATTCTCTGAACCAATGGTTGGAAGTTTTCGTTCCCTAAGTTTATGGTGTTGGAATTTCCTAGTCCTTCCCGTAATCGTTCGGATCTGTAGGCCACCTGTTCCCACTTTGCGTCATTAATAGTTGTTTCGAACGTGCTGATGAAAATCTCTATCAGGGATTTAGAGGCAATATCGATTCTCAATGAGCCAGGAGCGTCATCCGATGCCTTACTTAAAATAGATTTTCCCAACGAATAAAATTCGTCGGATTTGCTAAGTAGGTCTTTGCGATACTCAGAGGCGAGAGGGCTTGAGTTTAATACTGCTTTTATAGAGTATCCTAAGCCGAGAGCCAGGCATCGTACTCCAGCTGAAAATTTAGCAGTATTGGTTACAAACGAAGTCAGTAAAGGGGTTAACGCTACTAATCTTTCAGCGCGGGGAGGGAGCACGTTGTCGCGCAGAGCGATGCTACTCCTGGCATTCAACGACAAATTGTCAAACCTTATTTGATGAGAAGGATTAGGGGCTATATACATAGTTGATCCAATAGGATTGAGTTAATCGAAATAAAGTGCAGATCTCTAAACGATAACCATTTTAATTGACGGGGGAAATAAACGTCTATTGCGGTTAACCCGATCATAACCCTTTCGTTCGGGAAAGTAGATCTGGTTTTAATGCAACTTCGGTCAATGTTTAATTTATTAAGCCTTCTTTTTTCAAATTCTTAACGAGCAAAAATAGACCAAAATTGCCACAACATTATGCCACCAAGAAATCCGCCGGCCAGCCAAAGCATGGTACGTAATAAACAGTTGGTTGTTTTTTGCTCCCGCAAAAGCCGGTTTAACAGCTGAGGCGCGACATCTTCGGAGGCCCGGGATAACGCCTGATGTATCAGACGAGGTAGTTGCGGAAATAAATGCGCGTAATGTGGCGCTTCATTTTTTAGATTTTGCCATAGACCCTGCCAACCTATCTGTTCCGACATCCATTGTTCTAAATACGGTTTCGCCGTTTTCCACAAATCTAGTTCGGGATCGAGTTGTCGTCCTAAGCCTTCAATATTCAGTAGCGTTTTCTGAAGCAAAACTAACTGTGGTTGTACTTCTACATTAAAACGCCGTGATGTTTGAAATAACCGTAATAGCACATAACCAAACGAAATATCTTTTAACGGGCGATCAAAAATCGGCTCACAACAAGCGCGTACAGCGGCTTCCAATTCCTCAACCCGGGTATCTTTGGGCACCCATCCAGACTCAATATGTGCCTGCGCTACCCTTTTGTAATCACGTCTGAAAAACGCTAAAAAATTTTGCGATAAATAATCTTTATCGAAATCGTTTAAGGTACCTACGATACCAAAATCGACAGCGATATAGCGGCCCAAGGTCGCCGGATCAGTGGATACCATAATATTTCCGGGATGCATGTCAGCATGAAAAAAACCGTCTCGGAAAATTTGCGTAAAAAATATTTCTATGCCATCGCGCGATAATTTTTTTAAATCAATACCGGCATCAATTAACAGTTGGGTTTGGGAAATAGGAATACCGTTCATGCGTTGCATCACTATGACCGAGCTGGAACAATAATCCCACAGCATTTCTGGTATGAGTAACATATCGGAATTCGCAAAATTACGGCGTAATTGATTAGCATTGGCCGCTTCGCGCATCAGATCTAATTCGTCATGCAGATAGACATCAAATTCCGCCACAACTTCTTTGGGTTTCAAACGCTTACCGTCCGACCAACTCCATTCCACTAAATTAGCCGCTACATGCATTAACGCAACATCTTGATCAATACTCTTCTTCATGCCAGGACGTAGCACCTTTACCGCCACTTCGCGTCCATCCTTAAGTGTTGCAAAATGTACTTGTGCAATCGATGCTGAAGCGACTGGAATGCGTTCGAAACTAGCAAATAATTGATCGGGATGCGCACCTAACGATTGGGTAATTTGTGCTATCGCTAAATCGCTAGAGAACGGCGGTACACGATCCTGCAATTTGGCGAGTTCGTCGGCAATATCGGCAGGCATTAAATCGCGCCGAGTCGAGAGTAACTGCCCAAATTTAACAAAAATCGGCCCTAGCTCTTCTAGCGCACATCGCAGCCGTTGTCCACGAGGAGCACTTAAGTCACGCCAAAATAACAATAGTTCCAAAGTTTGAGCAGCGCGCACAGAACCATAACGGGAGAAGGCTATTTCGTCTAAACCATACCGAAATGTGACCGAAATTATTTTCAAAAATCGAAAAAATTTAAAAATCATTTAAACCCTTTTCACATTTTTCGATTCGCTTAATTAAGCGTTCAACGTCATCACGAGTGCGCCCAACTTCTTGCGCAAATTCACTGACACGCGCTTCTCGGACCAATAAGGGATTTTCCTCTAAAAAATATTCTGCGAAATTTTCTTGTAATTTCTTTGCACTGGTTTGCAAAGTAGCCACTACTGCTTTCCCTGCGTTTGCTAAGCGGCGTCCGGCAATATCGCCAAACCAGTCACTGAGCTGTTGCTCGGTATCCCAGCGCAAGTTTTGTGCTAATTCCGAAAATACGTGTGCAAGATCCGCATCACCGTCGAGTCTTACGTAAGAAATTGCGCGCTCTTTATTTTGTATAATTAGCGGTATATCGGCCAGATTAATGTGAATAGTGACGTTCGGTGTGATGTTACCAGGAGCCTCTTCTATGTGTCCTTGCTTGGTGATCCTTATACGCAACCAAAAAAGGTGAAAATCAAAACAGGCAATTTTGCCAGCGTGTGGCCGCAATTGTTGTGCTGCCCAAGGTTCTTGGTTTAATAAATAATTAATAGCGATCGTAGGTGGGGCTAATCCTTTCCGAGCCCAACCTTGCCAAAACTCTGAGGAAAAATTTGTTTGAATAGTGGATAATAGGCTCATCGTATACACGTGATTTAGGATTTTAGGCTACGGGTTTTTGATGAGGCAGCGGGCTCGCTATGGCTATGTGCAGAGGTCTCATATTTTGATACCGGTATGCAAAGCGGCCACACCAGCCGATAAATTGAAATAATCTACGCAATCCAGCCCCGCATTCTGCAACATAGTTTTTAATGTCTCCTGATCAGGATGCATCCTTATTGATTCTGCTAGATAGCGATAACTTTCCGCATCGTTGGCAATTCTTTTTCCAAGCCAGGGTAATACAGAGAATGAGTATATGTCATACGGCTTTTGCAACACAGGGGTTATCTTAGAAAATTCCAGCACCAATAATTTTCCGCCGGGTTTTAAAACTCGAGTCATTTCTGCTAATGCGACTTCTTTGTGCGTCATATTACGCAGGCCAAACGCGACAGTTACGCGATCAAAATAATTCGCTGGGAAAGGAATCTGCTCTGCATCACAAATTAACGTTGGGGTGAGGATGCCTTTATTTAACAGTCGATCGCGACCTACACGCAACATGGACTCATTAATGTCTGTTAGCCAAACTTCGCCTGATGCTCCCGCTCTTTTGGCAAATTCCTTCGATAAGTCGCCAGTCCCGCCTGCAATATCCAGCACCTTAAATCCTGGCCGGACGCCTGCTTGCGCAATAGTGAACATTTTCCAGGCGCGATGTAGACCGACTGACATTAAATCGTTCATCACATCATATCTAGATGCGACCGAATGAAAAACTTCCGCTACTTTATGCGCTTTTTGATTTTCTTCAACAGTGCTGTAACCAAAATGGGTGGTATTTGTCATGATTTATAGTTAGTTAATATTTCTATCATTAATCATCTGTGCTGCATTTCGTCCTGCGTCACCGCTAAACCCGGCGGCTTGGAGTTTATTTAAATATTCTTGCCACAAGCGGGTTTGGTTTACTCCTAACCAATGCAAATATTCCCAAGTATAAATTCCTGTGTTGTGTCCATCAGTAAAAAACGGCTGAATGGCATAATGCCCCACGGGCTGTAATTCGGTAATGGATACATTGCGCTTTTCGGTTTGCAAAATTTCCTGGCCAGGACCATGCCCGCGCACTTCGGCAGAGGGAGAATATAC
This sequence comes from Solimicrobium sp., assembly GCA_021155915.1. Classification (GTDB taxonomy): domain Bacteria; phylum Pseudomonadota; class Gammaproteobacteria; order Burkholderiales; family Burkholderiaceae_D; genus Solimicrobium. The sequence continues at coordinate 16,780 of JAJNBE010000013.1, forward strand.
CCGTAATAGCTCGAATGGTAACGAAAAAATAATTTCTCCGAAATTAATTTCAAGAACCTTAGATTGCATCCGAACATTGATGGAAGTTGGATTCATTTGTGATCTAAATTCGTGGCAATTAGAGTGCGAAGTACAGGAACCAGTGCTTGTCGTTGCTGAAGACGAGTATTAACCCCACGTTCAATTTGTCCCCATATCGGATTGGGAAAATGGGTATCGTCAACAAAGCGTGGTATGACGTGCCAATGTAAATGCGGAACGAAATTGCCCAAGCTAGCTAAGTTAATTTTATCTGGATGCATAACCTTCCGAATAGCGGATTCCACTTGCCACACAACATTCATTAAGATTGTGCGTTCTTCTACAGTTAGATCACTCATTTCTTGCACGTGTGCGTTCCAGATTACTCGACAGAATCCGGGGTAATGGGAATCGTCGATTAATACAACTCTCCATTGCGCTGCATTGACAATGATGTCTCCTTGAGGTTGACATAATTCGCAATTATTCATTAGAGTCCTTTTGATTGTCCTTAAGAGACCTCTGCACATTCTTTGCCAAATCAATCCAATTACGGTAACCTTATTCATGACGCTTCTCCTCATTTAAGTGGTGGATAGCAGCTCCACTTTGGCACATTGCGATGCCGGCGTGAGTGAGGGGCGTCCATTTCATTAACCGTAGCGAGCAAGTCAAGTACAAGGCGCCCCGAGCGCAGCAACCGGAATGTACTTAAATACATGATGATTGCGAGCACCGCGCAACGCCGTATTCGGCTCGAGCAGTGCGGTTGTACACAGGTTTCCGCGTACGCAGCCGCCTCACTTACCCCTTCTCTTAGCTTCCTCTAACTTGTCGCTTGGTATTACTCGGGAAAGCGTCGGCAGATAGGGCTGGAGAGGAGCTTGAGATTCTACACACATTATTTTGAATTCGTTTTTACGCGGTGCCCACCCAAGTTAATTAATAATTATTGAATTTGCACGACGCTATCTTTCTCTCCATTTCTTCTCTTGAGCAAAAGGCGCGCAATACTTACCTCGAATCTTCAAACCAGGACCCGCTCGATACCACCATTATTCGCATTCGTTACATAGTCAGGTAGCCAATTTTCACCCAAAAGATGCTTCGCCAATTCAACCACAATGTAATCAGCAGTGGTGCCACTATCATCATTAAAACGGGTTAAACCTTGCAGACATGCCGGGCATGAAGTCAGGATTTTTACTTCGCCGGTAAAACCATTAGCACGTAATTTATCTGCCCCCTTCACCATTTCCTCTTCTTTACGGAATCGAATTTGAGTAGCAATGTCTGGACGCGAAACCGCTAAGGTCCCTGCTTCACCACAACAGCGCTCATTTTTTTCAATTTTCTGCCCGTCAATAGTGCTGATTAATGCGTTAACCGTTTTTAACGGGTCTTGCAATTTCATCGGTGTGTGACAAGGGTCGTGATACATGTAACGCGTGCCTGTAATGCCTTCTAGGCTGAGTTTTTTTTCTAATAAATATTCATGGATATCGAGCATTCGGCAACCGGGGAAAATTTTATCGAATTCATAGCCGGCCAATTGGTCATAACAGGTGCCACAGGAAACCACTACCGTTTTGATGTCCAGATAATTTAACGTGTTGGCCATGCGATGAAACAGTACGCGATTGTCGGTAATAAGTTTTTCGCCTTTTTCGAAATCCCCTGAACTACGCTGTGGATAACCACAACATAAATAACCTGGTGGTAAAACAGTTTGCACGCCCACATGCCATAACATTGCTTGGGTAGCTAACCCCACTTGTGAGAACAGTCGCTCCGACCCACAACCAGGAAAATAGAATACAGCTTCGGTGTCGGCATTCGTTTTTTTAGGATTGCGGATAATCGGTATAGTTTTATCGTCTTCAATGTCTAATAGAGCCCGGGCGGTCTTTTTAGGCAAGTTACCGGGCATTTTTTTATTGATGAAATGAATAATTTGTTCTTTAACCGGTGGCTTTCCAATAGTAGAAGGAGGCATCTTTACTTGTTTTTTGATAAGAGAGCGAAACAAGGTATGTCCGAAGCGTTGCGCTGCTACTCCCCATCCAAAAATCATCTTACGTGCAATTTTGATGGTGGCAGGATCTTTTGCATTTAGAAAAAACATCGAGGTTGCAGTGCCTGGGTTGAACGATTTTTGATTCATCTTGCGTAATAAGTTACGCATATTCATTGATACATCACCAAAATCAATGTCCACAGGGCAGGGTGTTAAGCATTTATGGCAAACTGTGCAATGGTCCGCTACATCTTCAAATTCTTGCCAATGCTTAATCGAAATGCCACGCCGGGTTTGTTCCTCATAAAGGAATGCCTCTATCAATAATGACGTTGCTAAAATTTTATTGCGGGGTGAATATAGCAAATTAGCCCGCGGCACATGGGTGGCACAAACGGGTTTGCATTTTCCGCAACGCAAACAATCCTTAACGCTGTTAGAGATGGCACCGATATCGCTTTGCTGCATGATGAGTGATTCATGTCCCATCAATCCGAACGAGGGGGTGTAAGCGTTGCTTAAATCGGCGACAAATCCTGGTAAATTAAGCAGCTTACCTTTATTGAAATGACCCTCAGGATCAATGCGCAATTTATAGTCACGAAAATCGCTCATTTCCGCATCGGTTAAGTATTCGAGTTTTGTGATGCCGATGCCATGCTCACCGGAAATAACACCATTTAACTGACGTGCCAATACCATAATCCGCGCCACTGCTTTATGCGCAACTTGCAGCATGTCGTAGTCATCAGAATTAACAGGGAGATTAGTGTGAACATTCCCATCTCCGGCATGCATATGTAGAGCGACGAATACCCGACTACGCAATACCTGTTTATGCATTGCTTCGCATTCATTCTGGATTAGTTTGAACGCAGATCCTGTAAAAATCTGACGTAACTGTGCGCGCAGTTCGTTTTTCCATGAGACACGAATAGTATGGTCTTGCACTACATCAAACAACGTCACATTGGGCTGAGTGCTGAGACGTGCTTTCACAAGAGGGGCAAGGTTTTCTAAACCGAGAGCGGATAGTGGAGCAATAACATTCACTAATCGCTGATCTAACTGAGCCAAAACTAATTCCCAGCGCGCCCGTACTGAATTTAGTAATGCTTGTGCCTGCGCTACGCGATCTTCAAAAATTTCTGCGACAGGAATATAGTTAGCTTCCGCTTCCTCATTTTTACCAAGTGGCAGATTTCCGTTAGCAAAATACAGCTGTAAAGATTTCACCAACTGCAGTTTGTTTTGTATGGAGAGTTCAATATTAATGCGCTCAATGCCATCGGTATACTCGCCCATTCTGTGCAAAGGAATCACTACATCTTCGTTGATCTTAAACGCATTTGTGTGCTTAGAAATAGCTGCCGTTTTTGCACGATCTAACCAGAACTTTTTGCGCGCCTCAGGTGACACCGCCACAAAACCTTCGCCTACCCGGGTATTGGCAATACGGATAACTTCTGATGCTGCAATGGCCACGGCATTTTCATCATCTCCGACAATATCACCAAACAGCGCCATTTTTGGCAGCACACCACGTTTCGATTTGGTGGTGTAACCCACCGCGCGCAAATAACGCTCATCCAAATGTTCTAATCCCGCAAGAACCGCACCGCCTTGTTTTGTTTGCCCTTCCAAATAATCCTTGATTTCAACAATGGACGGAATCGCATCGCGTGCTTGACCAAAGAACTCTAAACAAACAGTACGTGTAAATTTGGGCATTTTATGTAAAATCCAGCACGCCGACGTAATTATTCCATCGCAACCTTCTTTTTGTACGCCCGGTAAGCCAGATAAAAACTTATCGGTAACATCTTTGCCCAAACCCTCCCGGCGAAAAGCGCTGCCGCGAATATCCAGTTGCTCCGATTTGAACGGCGATTTCTGTCCGGCATGCGTCCATTCCAATTTAAATTTGGCTACGTTGACATCGTGGATTTTCCCAAAATTGTGTTCAAGCCGTGTCACTTCTAACCAATCACCGTTCGGATCGATCATGCGCCAGGACGCTAAATTATCCAGTGCAGTTCCCCATAACACGGCTTTTTTTCCACCCGCATTCATGGCCACATTGCCACCAATACAGGAAGCATCCGCCGAGGTTGGATCGACCGCGAAAACAAAACCGGCCTTATCGGCGGCCTCGGCTACTCGTCTAGTGACGACACCGGCACCCGAATTAATCGTAGCGTACGGTGAAGAAAGGCCGGGTAAAATAGACATTTCTACTGCGCCTAACTTGTCTAATTTTTCTGTATTGATTACGGCAGAGCGTGGCGTTAAGGGAATTGCACCGCCGGTGTAACCGGTCCCGCCGCCTCTTGGAATGATGGTAAGTTTTAGTTCAATACAACTTTTGACTAATCCTGCTATTTCGTCTTCGGTATCCGGTGTCAACACTACAAATGGGTATTCGACGCGCCAGTCCGTGGCATCAGTCACATGCGAAACACGGGAGAGGCCATCAAATTTAATGTTGTCTTTTGCGGTATGACGCGCCAGTGACTTCAGAGCACGTTTGCGCAGATCAGCCATTTGACCCAATTCTTCGGCAAATTTATGTACAGCTAAGTGCGCCGCCTCTAATAACATTTGCACACTTTGATTGCGATAATTTGCTTCTGTCGCATTTCCCTCGCCGCCTGAACGACGTTTGTCCACTTCTGCCAGGCGATGATTTAATGCATCAATTAAATTCTGCCTACGTCTGGGGTTATCTGACAAATCATCTTGTAAATATGGATTGCGTTGCACCACCCAAATATCCCCCAGCACTTCATACAGCATGCGTGCAGAACGGCCTGTTTGTCGCGCAGCGCGTAAGGTAGTCAACAAATTCCAGGCAGGCTCGCCTAGTAACCGAATCACAATTTCGCGGTCTGAAAATGACGTGTAGTTGTACGGAATTTCACGCAACCGTGCTGGGGCTACAGGGAGTTCATTGAATTTTAGTTCTAAAGCATTCATTGTTGGTTATTTTGGTGAAGATAGCGAAAGAAGCTAAAGTAGATTTTATCGTATTGCAATGCCGAACGTCATTAAAGTGTAATGGCTAGTCTGGCATACTGCTTTTTCATTCCGCAAAAAATGTTTTCTGCAAGCTCCCCTGGAAAGCATCGGGTATTAATTAGCTTTCTTCACTCACTTGTTCTTTAGAGTCAATTACTTCTTCAACCCATTGAAAAGCAGTCAATGATGAATTTTTCTTCGAAATGAAAATTGCACATTATTTGTTAAAATTAAACAAGGTTTGAAGAGTTATCAAAAAGTTGATCGGCTTTTCCCTCGACGAGTAGTTATTAGTGTAACCGCCGATGATATTTTCTTGCATTTCTTGTTGAGAGTTAGAGGAAATCTTATTTAGTTAGTATTTAAATAAATTTATAAGTTTAATCCGATCGTATAGCAAACAAGGATTCTCTCTCAACGAATCCAGAGGGAATTCAGATTATAATCTTCGGCTCTTTGAAAAATCCGCCGTCCTTAGCCATGAGCACTGATTATCTAAAAAAAATACTAACGTCACGAGTTTACGACGTTGCGGTTGAAACTCCGCTAGAACTTTCTCCTACACTCTCCCAGCGCTACGGTAATAAAATTTTTTTCAAACGGGAAGATATGCAAAATATCTTCAGTTTCAAAATTCGTGGCGCCTACAATCGCATGGCGCAGCTTTCCCCCACACAACTTAAACAAGGTGTGATTTGTGCATCTGCTGGGAACCATGCACAAGGCGTAGCTTTTTCTGCGGCACGGCTAAATTGCTTCGCCATCATTGTGATGCCAAATTCAACGCCGCAGCTTAAGATCAACGCGGTGGAGCAGCACGGTGGAAAAAATGTCGAAGTGATGTTGCACGGAGATTCCTATTCCGATGCTTACAGCTATGCCTTAGCGCTCGAAAAAGAAAACCGACTCACTTTCATACATCCGTTCGATGATCCCGATGTTATTGCGGGTCAAGGCACCATCGGTATGGAAATTTTACGTCAGCATGCCGAACCTATCCACGCGATCTTTGTGCCGGTAGGTGGAGGCGGATTGTTGTCAGGTATCGCAGCTTATGTCAAAGCGGTACGCCCAGAAATAAAAATTATTGGTGTTGAGACAGAAGATGCAGATGCTATGTCGCGCAGTTTGACGGCAGGGAAGCGGATTGATTTGTCTGAAGTCGGTTTATTTGCTGATGGCACTGCAGTAAAATTAGTCGGTGAAGAAACATTCCGCTTAGCTAAGCAGTACGTAGATGAAATCATTTTGGTTAATACCGACGCCATTTGCGCTGCGTTAAAAGATGTCTTTCAAGATACTCGTAGTATTCTGGAACCTTCCGGAGCTTTAGCCATTGCTGGTGCAAAGGCTTATTTGGAACGTGCCAAAATTAATAAAAAGTCACTAAAAAACCAACATTTAATCACTATTGCCAGTGGCGCAAATATGAATTTTGATCGTCTGCGTTTTGTTGCAGAACGAGCGGAAATCGGTGAAGCGCGGGAAGCGGTATTTGCGGTAACGATTCCTGAAGAGCGGGGCAGTTTTAAACGGTTTTGTGAATTGGTCGGTCGGCGAAATGTGACGGAATTCAATTACCGAATTAGCGACCAAAGCTCAGCGCATATCTATGTGGGCATTCAAGTGAATAACCGCAATGAATCAGGAGAAATCGCTCAGAACTTCATTAGACATGGTTTTGCTACGTTGGATTTATCGCAAGACGAATTGGCCAAATTACATATCCGGCATTTGGTAGGCGGAAAAAGTTCGTTGGCAAGGGATGAAATTTTGTATCGATTTGAATTTCCAGAGCGTCCCGGAGCGCTAATGCGTTTTTTGTCGAGTATGGCGCCCAACTGGAATATCAGTTTGTTCCACTATCGCAATCATGGCGCGGATTACGGACGCATTTTAGTGGGGTTACAAGTGCCGGAAAATGAAATGACTAAATTCGAAGATTTTCTTGGCGTGCTAGGTTATCGACACTGGGACGAGAGCAGTAATCCTGTATATAAACTTTTTCTGTCGTAAAACTATGTCTTCAAAAGAATGGGATAACACGCCCGAGCAGTCAGCGCTGGGCAAATTAACTGTCTACGCGACGTCCTATGACGCGAGTTTACTGTTTTCAATTCCACGCTCTAAAAAAAGAGCAGAGATTGGTGTCACATCGACTTTACCTTTTTTTGGATTAGATATCTGGAATGCTTATGAAGTGTCGTGGTTGAATTTGCGTGGCAAGCCCCAAGTGGCAATTGCCCAATTTTTGGTTCCCGCGGATTCGCCAAATATAATCGAATCGAAATCATTCAAGCTTTATTTGAATTCATTTAACCAAACTCGTTTAGAAAGTGTCGACGCTTTTCTGGGGTTATTAAAACACGATTTGTCTGAGGGCTTTGGAACTCCAATACAAATTGAGCTGGTGCTACCTAGCAATTTTCCCACATGTCGTTTTACTGAATTAGATGGCTTATTACTAGACCGCTTAGACATTGAAATTGATCATTTCGCACCTGACGTGGCATTGTTGACCTACCAGGCTAATGTTCCCCCGGTGGAAGAAAAACTGGTGTCACATTTACTAAAGTCAAATTGTTTAATCACGGGGCAGCCCGACTGGGCTAGCATACAAATTCATTATATTGGCGAGCCAATCGACCAGTCAGGACTATTAAAGTATCTTATTGGATTCCGTAATCACCATGAATTTCATGAGCAATGCGTCGAGCGTATTTTTATGGATATAAATAGTTATTGCCGACCGCAAAAATTAGCTGTATACGCACGGTATACCCGCCGTGGCGGCCTGGATATCAATCCTTGGCGTAGCAACTTCACGAGTAAGCATGTGCCTCTTAACCTAAGAAGTGCTCGTCAATAGCTAGGGTAGACTAAGTTCATGTATACCCGATGTACGGTATTTGACAAATGTTAGCTATATTACACGTCCAAATACTAAGCTTTGATGCTAAACGTATTAATTGCCAGAATTGCAAAAATTAACAATAATATTTAAGGGGTGTTGCACATTGTGTAAAGAAGCCTATAATTTGCGCCACCCGACTTTTTTCGGGGCGCTGATTTAACTCTTAGTATCATGACGAATATCGCACAAATTTTGCCCTTAAGTAATGTATTACTGAATCTTGAAGTCTCAAGCAAAAAGCGGGCATTTGAACAAGCCGGCCTTTTGTTTGAGAACAATTGCGGAATCGCCCGATCAATAGTCTCTGAAAACCTATTTGCCCGTGAAAGCTTGGGTTCGACGGGTCTTGGACATGGCGTAGCCATTCCGCATGGCCGAATCAAAGGTTTGAAGAAGCCTGTCGCTGCCTTAATTCGATTGGCTGAACCAATACCATTCGAATCACCTGACGGGGAGCCGGTCCATCTACTCATTTTTTTACTAATGCCAGATAAAGTTAATAAACAGCATCTGGCCATTCTGGCAGAAGTTGCAGAGCTATTTTCGGATAGTGCCATCCGAACTGAGTTAACGAGAGCAGACGACGCTGTTGCGGTGCATAACCTTATCTTGTCCTGGCAACCGCAAAAACCGGCGTAACGGACTTATTGAGCGAATTAAGCGACTATTCTTCATGCCAAATCCCAGTACTCTGTCTATACAAGTCATCTATGAAGATAACCGCGATTTATTAAAGCTGGGTTGGTTTGCGGGGTGTTCTGGTGGCGAAAAGCTTATTTTTGGCGATGCAACTTCCGCTGCAGATCAGGTCGGACATCTAAATCTAATCCATCCCAGCCGTATTCAGGTCATGGGGCATCAGGAAAAAGCGTATTACGAGCGTATTTCGTCCAACACCCGTGCTCACTTATTTCGGGATTTGGTTGCTGGCGGAACGCCCGCTATTATCATCGCCCAGGGCTTAGAAACCCCCGCTGATTTAATGGCAGTATGTGATGAGAATAATATTCCGCTATTTTCAACACCTCTTCCGTCTGCACAAGTCATCGATTTTTTGCGGGTATTTTTATCTAAACGCTTAGCCCAACAGATCACCATGCACGGTGTCTTTATGGATGTTCTCGGGGTAGGGGTATTGATTACCGGGGATTCCGGTTTAGGTAAAAGTGAACTTGGCCTGGAATTAATCTCACGTAGTCATGGATTAGTGGCGGATGATGCCGTTGAGTTCTCACGCATTGCCCCGAATATGATCGAAGGTCGCTGTCCCCCCTTATTACAAAATTTATTGGAAGTACGCGGATTAGGTTTACTGGATATCAAAGCAATTTTTGGTGAAACAGCTGTGCGGCGTAAAATGCGCTTAAAATTAATTGTGCATCTAATACGTAGGAGTAATACTCTGGAAGATAGTTTTGAACGTCTTCCCATTGATGCACAAACGGAAGAAGTGCTAGGTCTCAGCATACGCAGAGTTACCATCCCCGTTGCGGCGGGGCGAAATATTGCTGTTTTGCTCGAAGCTGCCGTGCGAAATACCATTTTGCAATTACGCGGTATCGATACTTTGCAAGAATTTATGGAACGGCAACGGAAGGCAATGGACGACGAAGCAGCTAAAACCTAATAAAGGTACTGTGTCCACGGCACTCATTGCCAAACCCGGCACCATTTTATTCTGGAACTATTATGCGTATTTTTCTCATCTCCGGTATTTCTGGCTCAGGAAAATCTGTGGCCTTAAATGTGCTGGAAGATGCCGGTTTTTTTTGTGTCGATAATCTGCCACCTGCACTGCTACCTGCTCTCATTAAAACTCTCGCCGATGACGGAGTCGACTCTGCTTCAATCGTAATTGACGCGCGCAGTGCTAACTCATTAAGCGGCCTAATTAATAGTATTCAACAACTTAAATCGGCCGGGCATCAAGTTGATTTATTGTTTTTAACCGCGAAAACAGATTCTCTAATTGCTCGTTTTTCCGAGACGCGGCGTAGCCATCCCTTTTCACATCGACTACTACCGGGGCAAAACCCCAATGATCCAAAGACGCTCATCGAGTGTATACAAATTGAGCGAAAAATGTTGAGCGACATGAAAGAAATTGCTGTCGTCATTGACACCTCCGAATTAAAAGCAAATCAGTTACGAGACTGGGTTCGCGAACTAATGCAAATTGAGCGCAGTGCCATTACCATGCTTTTTGAATCCTTTGCATTTAAAGTGGGTGTGCCATTGAATGCTGATCTTGTATTTGACGTACGCACTTTGCCTAACCCTTATTACGATATCAATTTGCGTCCTTTAACTGGACAAGATTTGCCGGTGCAAGTTTTTTTAGAAGAGCAGCCAGAAGCAAAAGAAATGTTGGGAGATATCCGTCAATTTATAGAAAAGTGGCTACCCTCTTTCAAACAAAATAACCGTAGCTATTTAACTATTGGTATCGGCTGCACCGGTGGCCAACATCGTTCTGTATATGTGGTTGAACAATTGGCCCTGTATTTTAGAGATGCTGAACAAGTGGTAGTCCGGCATCGTGAGTTGAGCTGACCGCATTGGGTTTAAGCCATCATTCCTAGCAACAATTTTTTAATCGGTGCCGGTAAAGGCGCCTGTTCACATTGTTCCAATGGATACCAAACATGGGTATCTTCAGAAATCGTATTTGAGCGGGCTGTCAGATTGCATCGGTAAGGAGTAATTTCAAGTTTATAGTGACTAAACCCATGCAAGACTTTCCTCATTGGAGTAATGGAATCGAGGTGACCAAAGTGCCGTTCGATATGTAGAGACGCCTGCTTCGTCATTCCTTGCTCGTTGAACAGGAGTTCTGGCAAAGAAAACAAACCGCCCCAAATCCCACAATCCGGACGCTTTTCTAATAGCACGTGTTGATCTTTCAAGAGTATCAACATGACGATTTTTTTGGTCGGAATTGCTCTTTTGAGTTTCTTGGCGGGCAAATCCGCAACGCGATTAGTCGCCAATGCGACACATCTATTTTGCAGTGGACAATCTGAACAGCGTGGCTTAGTTCTTGCACACAAGGTGGCACCAAGATCCATTAATCCTTGTGTATACGACTGGATCTGCTTCACACCTTCTGGCATCAAACTTTCAGCGCGCAACCATAATTCGTTCTCAATTGCTTTTGAAGAAGTAATCCCATCTATACCAAATGCACGGGTGAAAACTCGTTTTACATTGCTATCTAAAATAGCAGCGCGCACACCATATGAAAATGCCGCGATTGCTGCTGCAGTGGACCTACCAATACCAGGAAGTTGAGCGAGTAATTCAGGTTCAGGTGGAAAAACTCCGTTGTATTCCTTCACCACCTGCTTAGCACAAGCATGCAAGTTACGTGCACGGGTGTAATACCCTAAACCACTCCAATGTGCCATTACTTGTTCGCTGCTAGCGTTAGCCAAACTAATGACATCGGGGAAGCTGGCTAGAAAGCGCTCGTAATAGGGAATAACGGTCGCAACCTGTGTTTGTTGCAACATAACTTCAGATAACCAAACTCGGTAAGCATCCCGGCTTTGTTGCCAGGGCAAACCATGCCTACCGTGTTTTTTTTGCCATTGGATGATAGCTTCAGAGAATGAGGTGTGGCTGCCAGACAGTGCTTCAGTTTTATTGACCTTTGTCATCTGTTAGCTGTCCCCTGATTGACATTTCACACAATAAAAAGTGGAGCGTTGACCTTGCTTGACTTGTTGAATCAGCGTATTGCACCGTTTACACCCCAGATTCTTTCTGTTGTACACAAAGTAATTTTGCTGAAAATAACCGGTTTTCCCATCCACTCCCACAAAATCCCGCAAACTACTGCCGCCTTTTGATATTGCTTGGGTTAAAACCGCTTGGATTGCCGATGCTAATTTTTTATATTGCGCTAACGTTAATTTATTAACTGACGTAAAAGGATTAATTTTAGCGAGAAACAGACTTTCAGAAGCATAAATGTTTCCAACACCAACTACAACATTTCCTGTCAATAACATTTGTTTCACGGCAACTTTACTTTGCCTCGTCGCTTTAAATAACACCGCGCCATTAAATTGTTGAGGAAATTCTTCAGATAAAGGTTCTATTCCAAGTCGTTGAAATAATGGATGCTGTTCAATAGCACCGTCTGTATTGTCGTGCCACAGTACGGCACCAAATCGGCGCGGATCAGTCAGTCTGAGCAGCTGCTTTTCGAGAACAATATCCACATGATCATGTGGTTGCGCTGGAGTATTTTGGGTGACAACACGGATGTGGCCCGACATGCCAAGATGAATTATTAGTGTTCCATGCTCAAATAAAACGAGTAGATATTTGCCACGCCGCCCAGTAGCTTGCACGCGTTTCCCGACAATTTTTTGGGCCAAATCGGTAGGAAAAGGCCAGCGTAAGCCGCTGCGCCGCAAAACTACCCCTGTGACGCATTGTGCAACTAAATGGGGATTGATACCTAAACGTGTAACTTCAACCTCAGGTAATTCGGGCATAATTCTCTTTCTCTTTGAGGACGGGATTATCTTGAAAATTTTTTACACCTTTGCAAGTGTCATAGTAACCTGCGGCATAATGTCTGGCTGCGGGAGCCTAGCAACTTCTTTTAAGAAAGTTGGCCCTAATACTGTAGCTCACGATTCAATGGCACCCCATTCACAAATAGCTGTAACGCGAGAACCGACTTCTATTGCTAGCAAAGAAAATCTGCCCGATTTTCAACTAACTGATGATATTTTTTTTAGAGTAATCAGTGCTGAAATCGCATTTCAACGCAACGATTTTCCTGCAGCCTTCGCTACAATTATGGCCGTTGCGCAGCAGACACATGATCCACGCTTAGCGAAACGTGCGCTAGAAATGGCGTTGCTTGTTAAGCAACCAATGCAAGCATTTATGGCGTCCCAATTGTGGCACCAATACTCGCCTGATTCTGAAGAAGCAACCCAATATTATTTGGGTTTCATGATCATTAATAACAATTTAGATGAAGTAAGAGCTTTAATTACTCCGCGCCTGGCTGCAGCTTCTGATAAGAAACGTGGCGTCATTTTGCTACAGACACAACGATTGCTGATGCGTGGCAAGAATAAGGAAGCGGCGTTTGTCTTATTGGAAGAACTGTGCAAACCTTATGTTAATGATCCTCACTCCCATCTTGCACTAGCACAAGGCGCACACGACAACAAGAATAATGAACGAGCTTTACTAGAAGCGCGTACAGCCTTGAAACTCGATCCAAATTCACAAATTGCGATACTGGTGCTGGCGCAAGTGAGTCCTTCTTCTGCGGATGCTCTTGCAGCGTTTGACAAATTCCTGGAGCGCAATCCAGCTTCCCATGAAGTCAGACGCGCTTATGCGGGTATGTTGGCCGAACAAAAGTACTATTCCCAAGCACGCATTCAATTAGAAATCTTAACAAAAAATAAGCCGCAAGATCAGCTGCAAGACCCCACTATTTTATATGCACTAGGGGTGCTGTCATTCCAAATGAAGGATTCAATAGCAGCTGAAAAAAATCTAATCGATTTTGTACAATTGCTTGAAGCCTCACCGAATCAACAAGGTGATCCAACTTCCGCTTACCTATACCTTTCTCAAATCGCCGATGATCGAAACGACGGGGTTACCGCTCTTCACTGGCTTGCGAAAATTCAACCCTATGAGGGTAAAAATGCCGCTTATTTTAATGCGCAATTACGCCATGCTGTATTGATTGCTAAATATAACTCAGTGGAGCACGCACAAAAATTTCTACATGAATTAAAAACGAGTCGCGATGAGAAAATTGACGTTGTCCGTCTTGAAATTGATTTATTACGCAATGCAAATCGTGAAGCAGAAGCGAACGCTTTATTGAAAGTAACTACGGAGGCCTATCCGAATAATCTTGACCTTCTTTACGACTTTGCCATGATCGCAGAAAAACGTCATCATTTTGAGGAAATGGAAACGACACTGCGGCACATTATTAAAATTGATCCTGAAAACCGACAAGCATACAACGCATTGGGTTATTCATTAGTTGAACGGAACAATCGTCTGGCTGAAGCGCGTGTGCTGCTGGAGAAAGCATTGTCTTTAGCTCCAGACGATGCATTTATTATCGATAGTATGGGCTGGCTCGAATTTAAAGAGCACCGCAACGAACGGGCATTAGCTTTTTTACAGCGCGCTTTTCAACTCCGTCCTGACCCGGACATAGCGGCCCATTTCGGAGAAGTCTTGTGGGTTATGGGTGAGCAACAAAAAGCGAAAGCGATTTGGAAAGAAGCCCAGAAAAAAGAGCCCAATAATGCGACGTTGAAGAGCACGCTTGAACGTCTTAAAGTCGGCTTATAAAGTGGTTACACTTTTTTACCTATTTATTTTATGATCAATTTCATTGCGATTTGCTTGCTGTTTTTTCTTAACGCATGTAGTCACGTGCCTATATCAACTTCAGGCAATCTATCCCCATTTCCTGCAGCACGTCAATACCATCAGCAGATTGAAATCTCCGGACGGTTAGCTGCGCACTATGAACAAAACAATAAACCGCAAGCCATTCACATCAAATTTAGTTGGTCACAAACTCCGGAACAAACCTTCATTACTCTAACCTCGCCAATGGGACAGACGCTTGCAACACTATTAGTCAGTCAGGATGGCGCACAACTCAATTATGCTGACAACCCGCCACAATTTTCTCATGATGCAAATCAACTATTAATCGATACATTGGGTTGGCCTATGCCCGTTACGGGTCTGCGCGACTGGCTACAAGGTTTTACCGATGCTAACCATTATTCTCCAGTTACCTCAGCTGCCACTGGCCAAGATTTTGTTGTTGACGGCTGGAGTTTAAATTTTACAGCATGGGAATTGGAGCACCGAGCGGATGAACTGGTAAATACGGGCGCAAATGAGGGTGCAAGTGAGGCGGCAAATAAAGTTGCAAATAAGGTTGCAAGCACCGTGGAACGGCCCAAAAGACTTGATCTGATGCGCCAGACCGAACAAGCGGGCTTAATATCTTTGCGTATTATGATCGACGAATGGAATATCCTTCAAGCAAATGCAAAGTAGAACTCTAAGAAACTGTCCCGCACCAGCCAAGTTGAATTTGTTTTTACAAGTTATCGGGCAACGCACAGATGGGTACCATTTGCTAGAATCCGCATTTCAGATGATTGATTACGCAGATTTACTCCACTTTTCTTTGCGCGATGATCCCAATATCATTCGTACTAATGAACTTCCCGGCGTGCCGGGTGCATCAGATCTTTCTGTGCGTGCCGCTCAATTACTGCAGAGGCATACGGGCAGTAAATCAGGCGCAGAAATTACGCTGGAAAAAAAATTGCCGATGGGGGGGGGATTGGGCGGCGGATCTTCAGATGCCGCTACAACATTAATTGCTTTGAACTATTTATGGAGTACCCATCTGTCGCGACAAGAGTTAATGCGACTTGGAGTACAGCTAGGTGCCGATGTTCCATTTTTTCTTTTTGGACAAAATGCTTTTGCACAAGGGATAGGTGAACAACTAACTCCACTGATAACACCCGACTGCTGGTACGTAATCATTGAACCTGGCGTTAGCGTTCCTACGCAGGCAATATTTTCCTCCAAAGCATTGACAAGAAATAGCCCTTCTATTACAGTGTCGGACTTCCAGCACCATCCATTAGAGTATTGGAAAAACGATTTACAAGAAGTTGCGGTTCAGTTGTTCCCCGAAATACAAGCGCCAATAGATTGGCTGAATAGTTATGGGAATGCCAAAATGACCGGATCTGGTTCCTGTGTATTTTGCGCTTGCGCCAATGAAGACGTTGCCATTAAAATACTCAAAAATGTGCCCCATCATCTTTATCCTGAGTGGGTCGCATGGAAAGCAAAAGCGCTGCAAGAACATCCGTTAGCATGTTGGCTAGATTGAGCATGTTTTGGAAAGTCTTAAATTAGAATGTATAAATACCCGTCTACTGTAAATCAGTCGGAGTAGCGTAAAGACCGTAGGGGATTCGCCAAGTTGGTTAAGGCACTGGATTTTGATTCCAGCATGCGGAGGTTCGAGTCCTCCATCCCCTGCCACATCAGGATACTGATGTTAGATTCCAGAATCACATCTGGAGATTTGTTTAGGCTTCAAGAAATTTTCTGGTTTACTCACGCCTGACCCCTACCTCGCTTAAAAAATAAAAACCATGTCCAATGACAACTTGATGATTTTCACCGGCAATGCTAATCCGGCATTAGCAGAAGGTGTTGCAAAACAACTTGGCTTGTCATTAGGTAAGGCGATGGTATCCAAATTTTCTGATGGGGAAATTTCGGTTGCCATTAACGAAAATGTGCGTGGTAAAGATGTTTTTATCATTCAGTCAACCTGTGCGCCAACTAACGATAGTTTAATGGAATTAATGCTGATGGCAGATGCGTTAAAACGTTCTTCTGCTGGTCGTATTACCGCGGCAATTCCGTATTTTGGTTACGCCCGGCAAGACCGCCGTCCGCGGTCTGCACGAGTTGCTATTTCCGCCAAGGTAGTTGCTAACATGTTGGAACAAGTTGGTGTTGAGCGCATGATCATTATGGATTTGCATGCTGATCAAATTCAGGGCTTTTTTGATATCCCTGTAGACAATATCTATGCTTCACCCATTTTGTTGAAAGATTTAATCTCAAAAAATTATGATGATTTATTAGTAGTTTCACCTGATGTCGGTGGCGTAGTTCGCGCTCGTGCGTTAGCAAAACATTTAAATTGTGACTTAGCAATTATTGATAAGCGCCGTCCAAAGGCGAATGTGTCTGAAGTGATGAATGTTATTGGCGAAGTTGAGGGCCGTAATTGCGTTATTATGGACGATATGGTCGATACTGCGGGTACGTTGGTTAAAGCCGCCGAAGTATTAAAAGAGCGTGGCGCTAAGAAAGTAGTGGCCTATTGTACACATCCTGTTTTATCTGGACCGGCTATTCAGCGCATTGCGGATTCGACATTGGATGAGCTGGTCGTAACTGACACCATTCCCTTATTAGGGGCAGCATTAGACTGTAGCAAGATTAGGCAGTTATCGTGCGATGCGATTTTGGCGGAAACTATTCGTCGCATTACTAAAGGTGATTCAGTAATGTCTTTCTTTGCAGACTAAGTATATTACTTTATCTATTAGCAGGAATATGCTTTTGTGCCCACCATTTAGTGGATTCGCTACATAAGACTTTTGTGCAATCTCTATAAGTGGGGCAACAAAAACCGCTCCTCCTGTAACCATTAATTTTTCTGGTAATTTTTAATTACCTTTTTTTAAGTTCTCTGGTCGCGGAGAACTCAACGCAAAAGTGCGCTTTTGCTTATTTATTGGAGTATCACATGAAAGTTGTTGCATTCAAACGCGAATTACAGGGCACCGGAGCGAGCCGCCGCCTGCGTAAAGCTGGTCAGACTCCTGGCATCATTTACGGCGGTACAGCATCGCCTGTGGCTATCTCTTTAGATCACAACGCGCTTTACCACGCTCTAAAAAAAGAAGTATTCCATGCATCTATTTTAGATTTAGAGCTTGACGGTGTCGTTGAGAAAGTACTGTTGCGCGATTTTCAGGTTCACGCATATAAACAACTAGTATTGCATGCAGATTTTCAGCGCGTTGACGCCAATCACAAGATTCACGTCAAGGTCCCGCTGCATTTCATGAATGCGGATATTTCTCCTGCTGTGAAATTAAACAGTGCAGTTATCAGCCACGTTATGGTTGATCTGGAAGTATCTTGTTTACCAGCACAGTTGCCAGAATTTATTGTTGCAGATCTAGCGCATTTAAATGCCGGTGAATCATTACATGTTAAAGATATCGTACTACCGGAAGGCGTTACGGCAATCGTTCATGGTGAAAACCCAACAGTTGCTATCGCCACAATTCCAGCGGGCGCGACGTCGGCTGAAGCTGCTGCAGAAGTTGCTCCCACAGCAAAGCCAGCAGAGAAAAAATAATCAGCTCATGCTGCTTGTTTTTTCCACCGCCTTCGGGCGGTTTTTTTATGTATCCTGATCGGTAATAATCCGAGATTTTCCATTAGAACGGAGGCAAGTGAGCTTCTCTGGGTTCAGGAAACTTTTCTGGTAGGGAAAGTCGGTTCCGCAAGCGCAGTGCACGCACTGCGAAAACCTTGCTTCTCCTTGCGGGGCCAATATGCCGCCGCAAGGAGAAGCAACGCAGTATGGTAACGTGGGTGCTTTTTTCTAGCTTTCGAAAAGAGCTCCTATGAAAAGGGTTGTGAGGTGTCGCCGGTCCCGTTCCATTTGTTCTCTTTGCTGCAATTCTTTGTGTTGTTTTTCAATAGATAGTCGATCCTGTTGAGGCTTTTCGATAGAGGTTCGCTTTTGCAAAACAATCTCCGTATTCGGCTCTTTCTTCTCTGTATTACTTTTGGGAGGATAGGTAATACATTGCTGCTGTCTTTCTATTTGCTTGTGATTAATTAGCTGCGGGACTTTTTTTGGAGATAAGCCGTATTGCTGTTCACCGTTAATACCCGGGTGCGGCTTTTGCGTAGAAAGTTTATACTGCGTCAATTTGAGCTTTAAATCCTCCAGCGTGATTGCGGCCACTTCGGTCTTATCATTCAACTTAAATTCAACAGAGTCGTAACCTACTGACGTCAAGCTTAGTGTTTCTTTCTGTTTATTATCTATAAAAACTTCAATAATTATTGAATTTCCTTTCCACTCCGGAACGCCATTTAACACATCCGAAATTTTCCAGTAGGCCTTCTGCAATAACAATTCTTTCTCAAAAATAATATAGTCATGTTTTATAAGAACATCATTAAATACTCCAACCTTTTTGCCCAAATATTTTATTGCAGATTTTCCGGAGTCATTAAAATGATTAGCACCATACTGCGCTATATTTGTGGTATCTTTAGGTGCCAACAAACCTCTGATCATTGTTTGTAGAGTAATTTGCGGTTTCAGTTCTTCCGATGAGGGTAAGTTGGAAAGTAAGTCTATTGTAGAAGACTTAGAGATATTCTGAAATTTATCCATAATATTTTTCTGTGATTGATAATAAAAAAGACCATTGATCCATACGACTTTTGCGGTGCTGTTCAGAAAGATTATAACCATTGAACGACAAAATTATTTATTTATCTGCATCTTAACAATCCTAAATCAAAATGCTTCATAGTGGCGCACGCAGTGATTCCAGCCTTTAAGTAAGAATACGGTAACAATACTTTGCCAATGATATTAAATATCGCAATTCAAAGAGATGACATTTAGCTCTCATCCGTGACTTCATATCTCTCCATCTAGCCCTTCTTGCACATGTTCAGCCGCACGCAAGACAGCACGAGCTTTATTTTCTGTTTCTTGCCATTCGGTTTCGGGGACGGAGTCAGCAACGATCCCCGCCGCTGCTTGCACATAGAGCATGCCGTCTTTCAGTACGCCGGTGCGAATCGCAATCGCTAAATCCATTGCACCGCTAAACGATAAATAACCGCAGGCACCGCCGTAAATACCGCGCTTAGTGAGCTCTAATTCATCAATAATTTCCATTGCACGTACCTTCGGTGCACCGGATAGCGTCCCCGCTGGAAAAGTGGCTTTCAATACGTCGAGATTAGACAGATTATCTTGCAACGTTGCTTCGACATTAGAGACAATGTGCTGAACATGCGAATATTTTTCGATGATCATTTGATCGGTCACATGCACAGTCCCGGTTTTAGCAATACGGCCTAAATCGTTACGGGCTAGATCGATAAGCATTACGTGCTCAGCAATTTCCTTAGGATCAGCCAATAAATCTAAAGCGAGTTGCTCATCTTGCACAACAGTCGTGCCGCGTGGCTTTGTCCCCGCTAAAGGACGAATGGTAACCGTATGACTGCCATCTTCCTGGCTTTCATTGCGTACCAAAATTTCCGGTGAAGAGCCAATAATGTGCAGGTCACCAAAATTATAAAAATACATATACGGCGAGGGGTTTAATGAACGCAGGGCACGATATAAAGAAAGCGGCGCATCAACATAGGGTTTTTTAATCCGCTGACCAATTTGTACTTGCATTAAGTCACCCGCCCTAATGTACTCTTGGGCTTTGACGACCGCTTGCAAATAACTCGCCTTATCAAATTCTCGGATACTGTCCGTACGTACTGACCCCGACGTAATCGGCGCATCTACAGTCCGACGCAGCATTGCGCGTAATTCTTTTAACCGAACGCGCGCCTTAGAAAAAGCTTCTGGTATGGTCGGGTCGGCATAAACAATCAAATATAACTTTCCCGATAAGTTATCAATCACGGCTAATTCTTCGGTGAGCAGCAAACGAATATCAGGCAAACCTAAATCGTCTTTTGGAGTGGAGTGTGCTAGCCGAGGTTCAATTTGGCGAACGGTGTCGTATCCAAAATAGCCTGCTAAGCCACCACAAAAGCGCGGTAATCCAGGGCGTACGGCAACTTTGAAACGTGCTTGAAACGCTGCGATAAATTCAAGCGGATTTCCAGAGTGGTTCTCAATTACTTTTCCGTGTTGCAGTATTTCACAGCGCTCGTTGTAACAGCGCAGGGATGTGCTCGCGGGAAGGCCGATAAATGAGTAGCGAGCCAGACGTTCACCGCGCACAACCGATTCTAGTAAAAAGGTATTTTTTCCGCCATGTTGACTCTGTGCTAATTTAAGGTACACGCTTAATGGCGTTTCTAAATCGGCAAATGCTTCATTGATTAAAGGGATGCGGTTATAGCCTTGGCTAGCCAAAGACTGAAATTCAATTTCGGTCATGATTTTTTCTGTTCACGAGAGGGATTAAATGATAAAACTCAGGCAATCGTCATACTTCAACCGGTCGCAAGGCGTTACCAAACTGATCAAATTTTACTTCTCCGAACTACTATAATTAATTGACGGCAGCTAATTCAAGGCGCATTTTTCCAATAACGGCTGCATAGTCCGGCTTACCAAAAATGGCCGAGCCTGCCACGAATGTATCTGCTCCTGCACGAGCAATCTCAGCAATATTTTCGGGGTTAACGCCTCCATCCACTTGCAGCATGATTTCCCGCCCTGATTCGTTAATTAATCTTTTGAGTTCAACAATTTTTTTTAAGGTATGGGGGATAAATGCTTGACCACCAAATCCCGGATTTACCGACATAAGTAATATCAAGTCTAGTTTATCTATCACATGCTCTAAATAATGTAAGGAAGTTCCAGGATTAAATGCCAATCCTGCTTTGCAACCATGATCACGAATCAATTGCAAACTACGGTCTAAATGCTCTGTTGCTTCAGGATGAAAACAAATAATGTTGGCACCTGCTTTGGCAAAATCCGGAATAATCCGATCGACAGGTTTGACCATTAAATGCACATCGATCGGTACCTGTACATGGGGTCGGATCGCCTGGCAGATGAGCGGCCCGACTGTTAGATTCGGAACATAATGATTGTCCATGACATCAAAATGGATCATATCTGCCCCCGCGGCGACGACTTGACGAACTTCCTCTCCCAAACGGGCAAAGTCGGCGGATAAGATGCTAGGGGCAATGCGATAAGTGGGTGTTTGGCTCATGGTTGATGCTGAAATAAGTTCGAGGTTAAGAAGAGTGCGGTTATTTTACATGGGAGAACAATAAGTCGGCGATAATCCTTAGGCCAAATTACTTGCTTTGGACGCAAATTTAGTGTCGAATGGTTGCACTTTTTTGAGTTAAAAATAAGGCTGCTAATGAAATTGTATGAATTTAGTGTTTCAGTAACGACGAAGTATTTAGGTCAGCAATCTAATCCTTCCGCTTTGAGATATGTCTTTTCTTACACGATCATCATCAAAAATACAGGAACGGTAAGAGCGCAACTCATAGCAAGGCATTGGTTCATCAAAGATGCTAATGGCAGAGAAGAGCAAGTCCGCGGCTTGGGCGTAGTTGGTTATCAACCGGTGCTAGAGCCCGGACAGCAATTTGAATATACCAGCGGCGCAGTATTGCAAGCGCCGTTTGGAAGTATGAACGGTACCTATTTATGTGTCGCCGAAGATGGCGAGCAATTCAATGCGCTTATACCCGAATTTATATTGTCATTACCAAGAACACTGCATTAATTTACTTTTTATCATCGGGTGGTCGGGGGCCAGAGAACATGGTCCACCAAACAATTAATGCTAATACTAAAAAAGCCCCAAATGCTTCCGCAAATACCAACCACATAGTCTCTCCATGTCTAAAAGAATCCATAGTGTACTGTTGTTGTCCTCTTTTGTGCTGTTGTTAGTCGCTTGTCAATCGACAGTCCTCAAAAAAAGTGAGCTAACCGAGCCCCCTAAGCAAAATCTACCCGTTCAATCCGCTCTATCGAATTCGAAAGCGCGTTTTAAATTGTTGAATTACTCCTCTCTGCCTGGCTGGAATGAAGACGATTTCACAGAAGCCTGGCCGGCGTTTAAAGCCTCCTGTAACGTGTTGCGAAATAGGCATGATTGGCAAGAATTGTGTGCTATAGCAGAAGGCGTAAATGTGGCCGACAGTATCGCTATTCATCATTTTTTTGAGGCTTTTTTCAATCCCTACCAAGTTATTGATTCAGAGGGGATCGAATCGGGATTAATTACTGGTTACTATGAACCCTTGTTGAAGGGATCGCGTCAACGGGGCGGCGTCTATCAAACACCGTTGTATAAGGTGCCAAGTGATTTACTCATTGTTGATATGGCAAGCTTATATCCTCAGCTAAAAGGAATGCGATTGCGGGGCCGCTTAGTCGGTAACAAAGTGGTTCCCTATGCCAATCGCGCTGAGCTATTGCAATCAGATGCATTGGCAGGACAAGAAATTTGTTGGGTTGATGATCCCGTTGATGCTTTTTTCTTACAAATTCAAGGTTCGGGACGAGTATGGTTGACCGACTCGAAGGAAACGATCAGATTAGCTTATGCGGACCAAAATGGACAACCCTATAGATCAGTTGGGCGCTATTTGGTCGATAAGGGTGAATTAAAGCTGGAGCAAGCGTCAGCGCAAGGTATTAAAAATTGGATAGCAAACAATGCTACTCGTGAAAATGAACTATTAAATGCCAATCCCAGTTATGTTTTTTTTAAAGAAGAGAGAATTACTGATCCGAATATCGGTCCCAAAGGAGCTTTGGGGGTAGCGTTAAGCGAAAAACGGTCGATTGCAATTGACCCTAAATTTTTACCTTTAGGGGCGCCGGTGTTTATTGAGACCACTCAGCCTGATTCGACTTTGCCTCTGAAGCGATTAATGATGGCACAAGACACAGGTGGCGCAATACAAGGAGCAATTCGCGCCGACTTTTTCTGGGGTTTTGGAACCCGAGCTGGTGAAATGGCGGGACGAATGAAACAGCGCGGCAAATTATGGATCTTGTGGCCAAAACTTGCCAGCCTACCACTAGGTGAACTAACTAATTAGCTTATTAAGAGGAAAAGTAAAGATGAACTATGAAGCGATTTTGGTGGAGGTAAAAGATAAAGTTGGCGTGATTACTTTAAATCGGCCAAAAGCACTCAATGCGTTGAATGATCAATTAATGGACGAATTAGCTCATGCACTGAGCCAATTTGATCAAAACGAACAAATTGGTTGTATCGTATTGGCTGGAAGTGAAAAAGCGTTTGCTGCAGGAGCTGATATTCCTCTGATGGCAAATTACACATTCATGGATGCATTTAATGGAAATTTTGTTACTCGTAATTGGGAGCATATACTGCAAATCAGAAAACCGGTGATTGCAGCTGTGGGCGGTTATGCATTGGGCGGAGGGTGCGAATTGGCGATGATGTGCGATTTTATCATTGCCGCTGAAACTGCCAAGTTTGGACAGCCTGAAATTAAATTAGGCACCATTCCCGGATGTGGAGGAACGCAGCGGTTGCCACGTGCGATTTCTAAATCAAAAGCCATGGACTTATGCTTAACTGGGCGCATGATGAACGCATGCGAAGCCGAGCGGGCAGGATTAGTTTCAAGAGTTGTTCCTCCTGAGAAATTAATGGAAGAGGCATTAACAGCTGCAGCAACCATCGCAAGCATGTCTCTTCCAATTGTGATGATGATCAAAGATTCTGTAAATCGTGCATTTGAAACCACGCTCTCTGAAGGTGTTCGATATGAGCGCCATATGTTCCACAGCACATTTGCTTCCAAAGATCAAAAAGAAGGAATGAACGCTTTTTTAGAAAAGCGCTTGCCAAAGTTCAACAACCTTTGATATAGTTCGCCTCCCGCTAAAAAGGCGGCAGTAAAAGTAGGTAGAAATAAAGGCAGGCAGCGGATTGCGGGTT
>JAJNBE010000087.1 GCA_021155915.1 Solimicrobium sp.
TCCTTTGAGCCATCGACTCTTTTGATGGCACTCATTATGGTACATAAGGAGATTTTTCAGCAGACTCAGAAAATAGCTCGGTTTAAAAATAGCAGATTACGTTGCGGCTATTACTCGGAAAAAAAATGTGAGCTCGGCCGCAGGACCTCCAACCCGCCACACATCTTGACCAGCAAATTGGTTATCCATGGTTTTTCACCCAAGCCCTAGTACACCCTTATTTTTCGAGAGGAATCTAGCGAGAAATAAATATTCAAACTATTCTTGCTGTTTTTTAGTTAATTTCCTGCCGACCCTCATTTATGGGTTCGAACTTAATTTCTTTTACCTTTTTTTTCTTTCGTGAAAAGAATGTAATCAAATCGCGCCGTGTCACTTTCAACTCAATACATTTACGTGAATAATCGTTTCTTAGTAGTAATGATTAATTAGTAACGTCGGTAGGGCAAAGCTGTGATAGTGCCCAGATGCGAGAGCTTTCAAAAACGGAAGGGGCCTCTAGTTGAATAAGCCATTCCGCGAGTTGTGTCGGGCTTGTGGGATGATAGAAATTAAGATGGCCCATTTTCCGGCCGGGTTGCACAATTTTTCCATACCAGTGCAGTTGCGCTGCGCCTTGTCTAAGCCATCCAGAGTTATAAGAAAGTCCAAGCAAATTGATCATCATGCTAAAGCCAAATTGCTCTGGTTGAGGCAAAGGTAGACCGCATACAGCGCGCAGATGCAATTCAAATTGGCTGATGGAGGCACCCGCCTGAGTCCAGTGACCTGAGTTATGAACTCGCGGCGCAATTTCGTTGATGAGTAGTTCACCATCAACGACAAAACATTCCATTGCCATTACTCCAACGTAATCAAGATGTTGCATCACTTGCTGTAACATCTGTTCGGCTTTCGCTTGCAGTGCGTCCCAGCGATCAGGTCGACTTAAACTGATTGTAAGAACACCGTCATCATGTCGATTTTCGGTCAAGCGGTAATAAACAGTGTGATTATCGCCACCGCGCGCCCCAATGATGGACACTTCAGTTTCAAAACGAATCGCTTGCTCTGCAATCGCATTATCGGTCCAAGAAGGAAAGTCAGCGAGGAAACCTTCTTTTAATCGCTGCTGACCGTGACCATCATAGCCGCCCCGAGCGCGCTTGAGAAAGACATCCGGTCCTAGTTGTTGATGCAAATCTTTCTGAGTTACGTCAGCACCTACTACCCGCCAAGGAGCCGTAGGCAAGCCCAGTTTATCAAGAAGGGCTTTTTGCTGCCTGCGATCGGGTAGAGTAGAAAAAGCGGCGCTGTTTAGCCAGCCTGGGTGTCGCTGCAGTGCCTCGGTGAAAGAAGTGAGCGGCCAATGTTCACGCTCGGCCGTGATCGGAATGTCAACTTCTGGTAATCGATTTTTATCGACGTTCAATAAATGGACATCGATGCCGATACGCTGACCGGCTTGCTTTAACATCATACCGAGCTGACCCTCTCCTAATACCGCTACTTTCACGATTGACTCCCGAGGGCACTCTCCGCTAAGACGGCTTGCGTTTGCTGAAGCCGCCAAACATCCAATTTGGCTGCTATCTCCGCATTATTTAAAGCAAGAATTTGGACGGACAGCAGTGCCGCGTTGAACGCGCCAGCCGCGCCGATGGCAAGGGTCCCAACAGCGACGCCCTTCGGCATCTGCACAATCGATAATAAACTGTCCATGCCGCTTAGCGCCTTGCTTTGTATGGGTACGCCCAATACCGGCAAAGGAGTAAGTGCGGCCACCATACCGGGTAAATGCGCGGCTCCGCCAGCGCCGGCGATAATCAACGTAATACCTTGTTCCTTCGCGTTGGTAGCGAAGCTGAACAGGCGCTCGGGCGTGCGATGTGCCGACACTACTTCTGCCTGCCAACTAATCCCGAACTCAGTAAGAAGTTCGCTAGTAACGCGAAGCGTTTCCCAGTCACTTTTTGAACCCATTACGATAGCTATTTTTGGTTTCATCCATTTTCCTTAATTAATAAAAAATGCATTTATTGGCAATTATTTGGCGTAAAAGAGTAATAGGGCAGTCGGTAAAGGTGGATTATGGTGAAATGACCTCTAAAATCCATTTTCCATGGTCTACCGCTTGCGATGTATAGCGAAAAATATCACCGCTACCTGGTTCGATACAGAACAAATGTAGCCATTGACCATTTACAAGTTGACGTAATTTTTCTTGTCGCTGCAAAATAGTTGAAATGGCTTCTTTCCGTGCTTCGACCCAAACAGAAAGTCGGAGCGGAGTATGCACCCAATTATTTCCATCATGAACTGATTGCATAGGCAAGCCGATACGCAGATCGCCTCCATTTCCTTCAAATACGCCGATATTGCCGCCTACTACATTGTGAAGCACCTTATTCCCACTGCCCCAGCGTCGATTATCCACGGTGGAAGCATAGTACTGCATGTTAATCCAATGCGCTACTATGACCGGGGCGGTAAGAATCAGTTCAAGTACACTGTAGTCAGCATCTTCGTGACCGTTGTAGTCATGTAAAAAGCTTCTCCCTTGAAGGTTCATGTGTTGTGTACGGTTACGCGGCGCAGCTATGAAAACGGCATTGTTGGCAAGTCCCCATTCTGGGCGGACTTGTGACCAATCTTCCGCCCGTTGCCGTAGTGTCTCAGCAAGTAATTCCGGAGCAATAGCGGATAATCCCATCGTAGGCGCACGCTCTTCCCGAAGACGCTGACTTGCCTGCGATAGCCAATTACGCATCTGCGTTATTGCTGCGCTATTACTCATTTCGATGCTGGGTAGATCAAAAACACGAATCTCGTCTGTGGTAGTGTTGTGCAGCCCTGCTATGAAACACGTGTCTTCAGGCAAAACAAAGCCTTTGATCCGAAGTCCTGCACGGATGTCGGCCTGGTTAAGTAAGTTGGCCAAAACGCGCGCATTGACTTCGCCTGTCTGACCGCAACATGCACCACAATCAAGACCTGCTGAATGCGGGTTGTTCGTGGTTTTGCTGCCATGCCCGATCAGAAGTACGAGCGGCGCAAAGCCTTCCCGCATTGACATCGCGCCTAATACGCCAGCAGCAAGATCAATAGATTCTTCTAAAGTCACATCCTCGAGTATCGGCCTTAATTGAGCGCATTCAGCGGGGCTCAGTCCATCGTTATCCATATCTGCGCTTTTACTACTGTTTAAACTAGATTTTAGCAACTTCCACGCATAGTAAGGACCAAGGGTTTCGACGAAGCCGAAGCCGCCGCTCGCCGCAGAGCGGAAGCTATCCCAAGCTTGTGAAATGCCAAGCTTGAAGCGTCGTTTTGTCAATAAATTCTGTGTCAGATTTGGTTGGATGGCTCTGGTCGCCGCGTGTAGTTTTGGCGCGAGCAGACCAGGTAATTGTGGTCGCGCCTGGTGACCTCCGAAGGGTAAGTAATCTATCGGCAAACCAAAGAAGCCTGCGAAGCCGTGAGTGCTTATTGTTGGGTTACTGGTTTCGAGGGCGCGACGCATCCGCTCAGAACGTACGTCAATGCAGAAAACTGCTTGTAACGCTGGGCGTTTTGGCTTTTCTGTATTGGGTTTGCGACGAGCGGTCAAACCTTCCCTATTTTTAAGACCTTTGAGACCTTTATTTACCTCAATTTGTAAGGTAATTTCTAGTGCATCCTGCCAGACCCAAGCTAAAGGATTAGCCTTCTTCGGAATTTGTGTGCGACGTGTCATGTGCCATCGATTCACTAAGTCGACATCCAGATTACCATCCGCCAGTACCCATTCCCATGCTAGGCGAATAGCCAGTAGCTGTTCCAAATGTGTATCTGTCTGGTCTTGCAGTCTGGCTTGCCAACATAAATAAGAACACCATGCGGACCAACCGTTAACACTCAATAGTAAAGCGGTAAAGTAACTTTCATATTCATCGTCGTTAATCTTAAGTTTTTCGCACACTAAACGGATAAGTTCGTCATATTCCTTCGGCAGCGCTGCGATGCGACCTGTAATTCCGCTAATTCCGGTTGTTAAGGATGGGCCATTGTCATGAGAGGCAATTTCTCGCCATGCTGCATAAAGTGAGGTAGCATGTGTCGGTTTCCATCGCGCCTGGCCCTGGTCAAACCAGGAAGCGCAGTGCTGACCGATGGCATGTGTAACCACCTCGCTGCACGAAGGTTGGTGTTTTAGGTCACGGTTCTGGTCAAGGGCATCGGTGAGCAGCTGCAGACGAGAAGGCTGTGCTAACTCTATAGGAAAGGTTTGCCGAAAGATATCAGCTCCAATTGACATTCCCTGGCGTTCCAGAGCCGTCGATAGGGCAGTCGGTGTGATATTGCCCTGATCATATTGGCTGAGATACCATTCTATCGGCATGGTTAGTAGCGAGCCGCACAAGTTCACAATATTGTCCGAAGCTACTTGAAGAGGTTGTTCTGTAAATCCCCACAACGGATTAACAGCAATAAAGCGGTCCAGAGGCCATGTTGGCGCAATGCGACGGCATGCAGCGTGCATTGCTTGACGCCACGCCGGGTAAGGGTCGTGGAAAGTTGCTTGAGAAGGGAGCCGGGTAGCATCGATCATAGTTTCGCGCTTTTCTTAAAATTAGGTCGCAACCCATCACTTAACTTTGATTCTTCCGTCCTTATCAGTCGAGCGGGATAGATATGCAGGGTCATGTAAGTAACTATTTCATCAAGGTGAAAGCCGGCAAAGGCGCGGGGATGGAGCCAGCGAGATAAAAGACCTTGCGGATAACCAAGCACGGTCTGTTGTACGACCAGCAGCGCCAATAAACATATTGCGGCGAACACGAGGGCACTAGTTTGCGGAGGAAGGACGGAGGAGGGGATTAGTTGGGCAAATAAGGAATGCCATACGCCATAAAGCAGTACTAAGCAAAAAGCGTGACCGGATAGTAGAATCACCTGGCGTAATGCATGCGTTCCTGGTGCGGCACTCACAAGTGGGAGCAGGCTGCTTGCCAATGCGCCACCAAATACCCACATAACAGGCTCATGACGCAAATCAATTCCGGTTAAATAGCCTGCCAGTGCTAGTGCTGAGAGCAACCCCGCAAGCGCAAGCATATAAAGACCAGCACCGAGCGGTTGCTCAGCTGGCGCAATGTTCAGTATGCGATGCCTGGCCACGGTCTCACCGGCTCTCAGAAAAGCATATGCCTTATATAGCGAATGCGCCAAGAGGTGGAGCAGAGCGAGCGAATATGCACCCAAGCCAATCTCCAGCAACATAAAACCCATTTGAGCACAGGTTGACCAGGCCAGCATTACCTTCACACTAATGCGCGTCATCATAACTAGAGCTGCCAATGTTGCGGTCACGCTACCTACAATAACTAGCAGAAGTTGAGCTGCCGGCATGGTTTCAAGAAGAGTGCTCAGACGCAGCAAGACGAAGCCGCCAATATTAACGATACCTGCATGAAGCAATGCAGACACCGGAGTTGGCGCCTCCATTACCTGGAGCAGCCAGCCATGGAACGGTAATTGTGCACACTTCAATATAGCACTTAGGACGAACAAAAATGCCGCAACTTTAATCCCCATATCCACATGGTGCGTCGTACGGAGAACCTCAGTAATAAGGTCTATCTGCAGCGTGCCCAAGCTCAGATACACGAGCAGCGTGGCGGTTAGTGTAAGTAAATCAGCAGCACGGCTGATGAGAAATTTTTTGTGTGCTGCCATGATTGCCGCAGGGCGATCTTTGTAAAAAGTCAGCAGTTTTTGCAAGGAAATGCTAGTAACTGTCCAAGATAGGCACACTAGCAGAAGGTTGTTGAGCGTGACCAACAACCACACTGAAGCAAGTGTCACGCAGAGCCAGACAAGATAGCGCCCCTGTCCCTTGTCCCCCGCGAGATAATTGCGTGAGAAACGCATGATGACCCAACCCAGAAATACCGTCAACGTAAGCATCATGACGCTTAACGTATCCAGCCGGATAGTGAACAGCCAGGCTGTAGGTGCGATACTCACGGGGCCATAGATCCCTACCAGCAAACTACACAATAAAGCATTCACCAGCGCTAATAAAGTAATTGCTTGAGGTAGTTGCCAGGCTCTATGGGGCTGGAATGAACGATGGGAAGCTAGCCATACAAAAAGCAGCATGAGACAAGACAGCAGCGGTATCAAAAAAGCCGAAATGGCCTGCAGGGCAGATACACGGAAGAGAAATGTGAGCGGCATTATTTTTAATTCGATGTTAGGTAACAAGGCAGAATAATGGCCTAACTCTAATATTCTGTAAAATTCAAATTAAGCGTGTTATTGTTCTGTTTTTTAGAACAATACAAAAGGCCATGCACTCGTGTCCCAGTTAAACTATCATCATCTCAACTATTTCCGCGTAGTTGCACGTACCGGTAATCTTACGCGTGCTGCCCAGCAGCTTAACGTATCGCAATCGGCCGTATCAACGCAGATTCGTCAGCTGGAAGAACAGTTAGGGCAAGCACTATTTGAGCGTCAAGGGCGCAGACTCGCGATCACCGAATCGGGCCGGATTGCCTTGAGCTACGCAGAAACTATTCACGCTAGCGGCAGCGAGCTCCTTTCGCTCTTTCGTCAGGGCGTGCTCCAGATCCGCCAAGTGCTACGTATCGGTGCAGTGGCCACCCTTAGCCGCAATTTTCAGGAAAGCTTTGTTGAACCATTATTGGGACGGGTTGACGTTACCCTGATTATACAATCAGGCAACCTTTCGGAATTATTACCACGACTGGCAACGCACAACCTGGACTTGGTTCTTTCGAACAAACAGGTGTATGCAGACGTCTCCCATCCATGGCGTTGCAGACGCATCGCACGGCAGCAGGTCAGCCTTGTTGGTCAACCCCGCCCCTTATCAGCTAAGCCATTTCGTTTTCCGGAAGATTTACAGAATTTAAATCTGATTCTTCCCAGCCAGGAAAGTGAATTGCGAGGAGCCTTCGATCTTCTTTGCGAACAACATCAGTTGCGCATCACCACATTAGCGGAAGTGGATGACATGGCCATGGTTAGAGTCCTCGCACGAGCAAGCGCATCACCGGCCGTTATTCCTACGGTCGTAGTACGGGACGAACTCCGAAATGGGGTGTTAGAGGAATATTGCCGGCTACCTGGTCTGTATGAGAATTTTTACGCAATTAATGTCAGGCGCCAATTTGAACATCCCCTGATTCCGGCACTTTTTGAACGAAGTGACAGCGATTTGCTAGAAATATAAATCGTAAAAGGGTTCCCTTGGGGGTTCTGCCTGTATCCCCTAGCCGGACGCAACTGGCGATTAAATCCATATCTTTCCCAATTTTCTCCATCTGGGAGATCTCTGCAAAACTTACTCCGTGAGCCAATTTCAGCGTTGCGCGGTGCTCGCAATCCTTCATGTACTCAAGTACATTCCGGGTGCTGCGCCCCGTGCATCTTGACTTTGACTCGCTCGCTACGGTAATGCAGAGGTCTCTCTTCTGAAAACTACTGAAAAGTAAGCACATCTCGCTAATGAGCAAGCTTTTCTCCACCTCTGCTTATAATTCGAAAAAGTTAGATGAACGTTTTGTATAAGAAAACAAACTGCAACGCTTAGATCTTTGTATTGAGTGGAATTGGACCCTGTAGTCATTCAACGTTGTTGCTCTAAATGACAAATTCATCAGAAATTTTTATTAATGAGATTCCGCATTTTTTTTGATGCCTGACTTAATTCACTGTCGTTCCGCCTTTTAAGCGGCTTTAAGACAAACTCAGCAAGTTTCAATTTCGCTTTTTCGGCATTTTCATTTTCTTCTAGAGAAAACTCTCGTAAAATTCGTAGTGTAAATTCCGGATCATCGTTTACTGCTAAATTTTTCAAGAACATATCGAGGATGGCATTTTTTGCTTCTTGGTTTCCTTTCTCTTCCAAAAGTCGATAACACATCAATGCCCCGGAATAATCAAGGTAACCTGACCGACTGCTGGAAAATTCGCCGGCAAGCTTTCGAATAGCATGGGGTGCTTGTAAATCTTCGCTGTCCAGCGCTTTTTTTAAGTACTTGAATGCCATCGCTAAATTCTGCTCCACAACACCAGAACCATTCAAGTAAATTTCACCGACAATAACTAACGCAAAAGGTACCGCAGCTAAATTTTCGAAATAAATAACGACAAATGCAGCAAAAGTAGGATCAGTATCTTTTTTATCAATCAGCTGGCGAATTAAGTTCAATATATTGAACAGTGCACAATTCTCGCCTTTCTCAGCTAATTCGATGCAATACTCAAATGCTCCTCTATAAAAATCTTCAAGAACATTTTCAGCAGCATCCATTTGCGATATATGACTTAATACGATTTCAATAAGTGCTGGACTAAAAGCCTTTTCTTGAACCAACTCATAAGTCATGTCCCAAAGCGCATTGCTTTCTCTATATTCTTCTAAAGGAGCTGATTTTAATAGGTATTTATAGGCTTCTAAGTAATCTTTCTTAACAATCAGACCTTTACTATATATATTCGCAAGCGCGTTCATTGACAACATTTCGTCGCTGTCAGCGCCTTTTTTATAATACTCAATTGCTTTCAGATTATCTCCTGCTTTTTCATACAGCAATCCTATCTGTGCTGCCGCAAAAATGCACCTGCCGTCATCGGCTTCCTTATAATAATTAAATGCTGCTGCAGGATTTTTCTCAACACCAAAACCATTCAGATACATCAGACCAAGGCATAACGTCGCAGGTTGCTGGCCTCTCTCATGCTCTTTCTTGCAATATGCGAATAACCTACTTCTTGCGGAGTAACTCTCAATAAAAGTGGAATAGGGATCTAGCTGCCAACGACACATATCCATTGCCTTAAAACTGCCATTTCCTACCATAGATAGTAGTACCCGCATCGCCCCAATTACTAAGTCGTCACTAAATGATTGTCCAAATATGGTAAAACACCGCTCGACTATATTTAATACTTCCTTCTCGGGGAGACCTGTTAGGTCAAGGCGAAATGGTTCAATTCTTCGACAAGAAAAACCACGATTAGCGCTCATTGCTTCCACTACTTGCTTCTCCCTATTTATTATGAATATCTATACAGCATTAATTTGTGCCACCGGCATTATCCTACATTCCTCTGTTGGACAGGTTTAAGTGTACGTTTTTCCGGCTTCCAGACTGCATTAATTCTACTGGTGCTCAGGAAACTTTCCTCGCCGGGAAAATCCGTTCCCCGGGCAGAAAGCATAACAAATAAAAAAAATAAAGATATACCAATAAAATTACTTATCAAGCTATCTGAAGATATGTGCTATTGAATTTGACTTAACCATAAGCGTTGTGGAATAACGATAATCCTAATTTCCTCTGTAGGGCAGGCTCAAGTGTGCGTTTTTCCGGCTTCATGGCAAGGCGCGACGACGCGGCAACCTATATGTTGCAAGGAGGAGCAA
>JAJNBE010000014.1 GCA_021155915.1 Solimicrobium sp.
AGCCGCAGCCGCTAAAAAGCCCATTATTTCAGCATCAGATAGTGGCGGCGTTTTGGGTTTGGTGCGACATAAGGAAACCGGCTGGATTTGTGAACCAGATTCTTTTTCTTTAGCCGAAGTATTCAATGAGGCTTCTCGGGATAATACCTCCGTACATTCAATGGGGCGTGCAGCAAATAAGTTATGGCTTGATATGGGAATTTCATGGCCTACCACTATTGAAAGATTGCTTCCATGAAAATAGTTTTTTTTACTCCGATATTACTTGCTTCTGCAATTGGAAGAGTAGCCAGTCTCGTAGTACCCCAGCTGTTAATCTTGGGTCACGAAGTAGTTATCGTTCGTACAGAAGATCCAGGTTTTTTTGAAAAACCAATTCATCCATTTTCGTGTGAGGTGATGCATTGGATCAATGGGGAAGAAGTCCGTCAATTAGCTGCGCAATCGGATTTATTGGTTTATCAAATTGGAGACAATTATCCTTATCATCAAGGCTGTCTGGAATGGCTACCGGAACTACCAGGAATAGTTTGTATTCACGATGTTTTTGTGGCTCATCTGTTTTATTCATGGTCCGAAAAAATTGGCCGGGTTAATGCCCTTGAAGAGATTCGTTCTCATTATGGATCGGAAGTGGCGCAAAACTTTTTTGAGCAGGTAAGTTCTGCCTCCTTTATCGCATTTGCTAACCGATTTGCTCCGATGACGGAATGGGTGGCTTCCATGGCTTCGGCGGCGATTATACATTCGACTTGGGCCATGAACCGTGTTAGAAGTTCATGTATTGGGCCAAGTGAATACGTTCCTCTTCCCTATGATGCACCGTATTTAAACGTGGCGAATAGTCTTGGCCAAATTACGGACGGTCGTGTAGTGGTATTAACGATTGGCCATGTTAATAAGAACAAGCGTTACACCAGCGTAATTAAAGCTATTGGGATGAGTTCACTACTGCGTTCGCGCTTAACCTATCGTATCGTAGGCGCTATTGAGCCAGCCGTTGCAAACGATCTACAAGCTTTAGCGGACAAATTAAATGTTGTTATAACGATTACAGGTGTAGTGGATGACCGAACTTTAGCGAACGAAATTCATAATGCTGACATGATGTGTTGTCTACGTTGGCCAGCCTTAGAGTCAGCTTCAGCCTCTACCATTGAAGCAATGTTATATGGGAAACCGGTCATTGTTACCGACACAGGTTTTTATCGTGATTTGCCTGATGAATGCGTGTTAAAAATTTCGATGGAATCTGAGTTGGCCGATCTGCAAATTATGCTTGAGCGGCTAGTTGATTCGCCCGAAGAATGTAAAGCTTTAGGCAAATTGGCCAGCGAGTATGCCCGTAAAACTTTCCGCGCTGATTATTATGCAAGACAAATTATAGCGATGAAGGGACGGATGGATCGCTCTCATTTAATTTTAAATGCTGCGCAAGTATTTTCAGATAAGTTAAAACAATGGGGCGCTAAAGGTGACCCGAAAATATTGGCCTCTATAACAGACCAGCTCACCCTTTTTAGATAAACAAGTTAAGACCTCTGTCTGGGCACCTCCCACTATAAGAGGTACTATCCTCAGGGGTGCCGGCCTTTCAACCACTGTACTTCTCACAAGCCAAACCCAGGCACTAAACGTCTTCGGCAACAACCCGGGTTCACGACAATACGCCAACTGAGTCAGCCCACTTTTGCCCTATGCACTTACATGCTCCTTCCACTGCGCACGATTAGCGCGTCGACTCGCTTTATTCATGCCGCTTTCCTTTAACCAAAAACTGTAGAGTGCTTGATTAAACGGCTAAGTCATAGGTGGTTCCGATGCACGCTTACGTATTGGCTTGCAGTGTGTAATTTGCAACCACGCTTTTTTTAATTGCTCATGCAGAATAATCTTCACACGACCGAGAGAGATGAAAAATGTGGTTTTTACTTAGGGGATAACCACAATAGCGGAAGCGGATCATGTAACCGATAATGATTTTACCGAATTATTTTATTTGAATTGTTTCCCAACAATTTTGCGAAAGTTATTTATGCAGCCAATCAGTCGTTCAGTAAATAATACTCATTTTGGTCTTGACTTAAGTAATTCCAGTTCAACAAAAAAGAATGACATAGTCAATCCACACGTAATTAGTATAAAAAGCAGGATAGAGGAGAATCGCTTATTACTTGATGAGCTAAAAACAGACCCTGGATTTCAAAATATTTTAGCCCTTCTTCGCTATAATCCTCACCAAAAGAAATCCTTTACCTCGGCGCAGATTTTAAACTTTCTAATTGGAAAAGCCAGTTTAGAAGAATGTTATGGTAAGAATGATGGTAAGAACGGAGGTTGGACGGATAATTATCTAAAAGCTATTCATCCGTTCGACAAGCTTGAGTTCGACCCGGGCTGGTTTGGTAATCAGGGTTCACATTTTCTCAATAAAACGTTAGCCGATAAATTGGCAACTATTTTTAAGCATGGGTATTCGGAATCTATCGAAAAAACCGATTCAAAGATGAACATTTTTTTGGATGCAATGGATAATTCAGGCAAGGTTATGTTGGCCAAAAAGGAAATTGATTATGCTCTTTCGATGGTGGAAAATGGGCGACCTGAAAAAGCAATTGAGATTTGTAAGGGTGCTTATGAAAATGTCGTAAAAGATCGCAATCAATTTGATATACAAAAAATTAAATATAAAATCCTTGATGCAAGCCTTGAGATTCTACTTTTCGGTGATGAAAAAACGGCAATAGCCTTCTTGCATCTCGCCGTTAGTCTGGAAGATGTCTGGTGGAAATATACTTGGCACGCAGGTCGTTGTTTCTTCAGAATGCTGACTGAATTGTTACCAATTGGAGATCAGGAAATGTTTTATGTAGAAGGCGCCATTGATAATTTCGACTTAGAATGCACTCCTTATTTTCTTGGAAAAGCGTATGAAGAAGGTCTTTATGGTGTGAGGAAAAATGCTGTAGAGGCTAAAAAATTTTTCGAAATAGCACACGAACGGGGCTATAAACCCGGCAGACTTCTATTAATGAGAGAACAAGGCGAAGACTATAAATTAATGCTGGCAGCAATGCAAAACAAAAAGTCCATTTTTTTCCATATGCCTCGTGAATTGGTCAATCATATTGGGCGTTTGCATGTTGAAGCTACATTAGCTCAGTCAGAGCTCGAAAGAAACCGTCTAATTTGCAAATAAGGGGCCAGCGTTTTCGCTCATTAATAATGCTGCCCTTATATATTTGAGGACCTGTACGGTAAATCCGTGCCGATTTAGTATGCATAGGTCTTAGGGTCAACGAATTTTTTTGATTAATTTTGCACTCATTCTGGATACCCTCAAGTTACTCTGCGATTGTATTAAGCATCCAACGCAATGTATCGGAAAGCGAGATATCGGTAACTGAACCAACATGAGCTAGTAATTTAGACGGGTTGCCGATGAGCACCTTAACTTCATTTACGCGCTCAAGGGCAGGATTAATCTTTATTTCAAAACAATGGCCAGATATTTCTGTTATTGTTGCCAAAATTTGCGCTAGTGTGTAGGCGCGACCAGTGCAAATATTAAAAACTTCACCTCTTAGATTTCCCGATCGTGTTGATTCAATTAAGCGGCGGTAGTATTGCACCACAACTCGTACATCAGAAAAATCACGTGTTACTTCTAGATTGCCTAGTTCAATCACGCTGGCTCCGCGTTGTACATGACTTATAATTTTCGGTAACAGGAATTGTACGGCGTGCCCCACACCCGTGTAATTGAAAGGTCTGGTGATAATAATAGGTAAGCGATCCTCATATAGTTTTGCTGCGTATTCCATTGCTAATTTACTGACAGCATAATCATTGCAAGGATCAGGGGAGGTTGATTCATCCAATAATCCGCCTGTCGCATTACCATAAATACTGGCGCTGCTAGCGATGAGTACTGCCTTGACCGATATGCAGGTTTGGCTGACTGCGTCTAATAAATTGCGGGAGCCAATTAGATTGACGCGATATATTTCCGCTGTATCACCATGCGGAACGAAGGAAATTGCGGCCAAATGCACTACTATATCTGGTTGAATTTCTTGAACGATGCGTGTCAAGGATACGGAATCACATAAATCGCACACATAGATAGCGCTCACATTTGCGCTTTTCATCTTATGTAGTTGACGAGACAAACCAATCACCTCATAACCCGCATGATAAAGTTCATCAGCCATATAGCGGCCGGTAAAACCTTCAATGCCTGTGATTAATGCTTTCAAAGCTATTCCTTAGATTAGAACGAGATTTTCCATCAGACCGCTACAACTTCGTGACGAAGCCGACAAACATCAACTTTCGGACTACGAACCCTATCGCGAATTGCATGCAACGCTACGCAGTTAATTGCACTCCTTTTAAGTTGTCTGGACTACGTTGCTTCGCCTTGCGGCATAGAGGCCGCCGCGTCGTCGCTCCTTGTCAAACAACTTAAAAGAAGCGCCCTTGACTTCGTTCTAATGGCAAATCTCGGTTGAACCGAGATTTTGCATTAGAAAGTTACAACTTCGTGGCAAGCCGATAAACATCTACTTTTAGACTCCAAACTCTATTGCGAATTGCATGCAACGCTACGCAGTCTCGGTTTAAAAAGAATTTCCTGCCTGGTTACGACGAATATCTGCCTCGACCATCATCTGACATAATTCTTCCAGGGTAGTTTTGGGTTCCCAACCTAATTCATTTTTAGCTTTTTCAGGATTTCCAATTAACAACTCCACCTCAGCAGGACGGTGAAATTGTGTATTTATTTTGACTAGCGTTTTGCCCTGCTTGCGATCAAAGGCAATTTCATTTAACCCGTGACCTTCCCATACCAGGTCAAACCCCGCTGCTTTTCCAGCCATGCTGACGAAGTCCCGCACGGTCTCTGTACGATTAGTTGCCAAGACATACGTGTCCGGTTTTTGCACCTGTAGCATCTTCCACATTCCCTCTACATATTCTTGCGCGAATCCCCAGTCACGTTTTGCGTCTAAATTTCCCAGTTCTAACGAATCGAGTAGACCGAGACTTATTTTAGCTAGGCTGTCGGTGATTTTACGTGTGACAAATTCGCGACCCCGTAAAGGAGATTCGTGATTAAACAAAATTCCGCTGCTGGCGAAAATATTATATGACTCACGATAGTTTATTGTCATCCAATGAGCATATAACTTAGCTACCCCATAAGGACTACGTGGATAAAAAGGGGTGCTCTCAACTTGGGGGACAGCCTGAACTTTACCAAACATTTCCGAAGTGCTAGCCTGATAAAAACGAATGCACGGATTAACAATACGGATCGCCTCTAATAAATGAACTGCGCCCAGACCCGTAATTTCAGCCGTAGTAATCGGTTGATCGAACGATACGCCAACAAAACTTTGCGCGGCCAGATTATAAATTTCAGTAGCTTCACTTGTTTGTAGTAAGCGGATAGTGGAACTTAAGTCGGTTAAATCATGTTCCACCAAATGTAAACCGGGATGCTGGTCAATGCCAAGTTCCTTAATACGCCAAAAATTAACTGAGCTTGTTCGTCGATAGGTTCCAAATACTTGGTAATTTTTAGAAAGAAGAAATTTCGCGAGGTAAGCTCCGTCTTGTCCGGTTATACCGGTGATAAGTGCAGTTTTAGTCATTATTAGTCAACTTTCAAATAGAATGCAGAATCGGGCATATTTACTACGCTCATTAACGGCTTATTTATTGCTGATTTACTGCTGATTTACTGCTTCATTATGTCTTTTATCGATTGCCAATAGGCGTCTGAACCATACCACGGGTTATTTGGCCCAATAAGAAATCGATCGAGATCACTACCGGAGGGAAGGCGATCGGGAATGATAGACATGTAATAAGGGGCCACGAATACCGCTCCTGCTTTACGATGCATATCAAACATTGCACGATACTGGCTTGCCCCTAGTTTTACGACTGGATGCATTTCGTTGACGGAGTAGCGACCCCAGCTGAGCTCGTTTTTCATCGTCAAAAAGGCATGGCCAAAGGTCCCTCCGCCATAGATGGTGGTCCCCGGATTATAGTGAGTGCTAAGCTGTTTTGATGCATCAGCGGCTAATAAGTCACCATTCCAAGTACCTGTTAGGGATGGCGTGATTTGGTA
Organism: Solimicrobium sp.; assembly: GCA_021155915.1. Classification (GTDB taxonomy): domain Bacteria; phylum Pseudomonadota; class Gammaproteobacteria; order Burkholderiales; family Burkholderiaceae_D; genus Solimicrobium. Next base: position 6,146 of record JAJNBE010000014.1, read on the forward strand.
CGAAAAGATCTTTTCTTTCGGAATACACGATTTACCGACTATTGCAGCAAACCGCTCGAGGTAGTTGCGCACCACTTCGTTACGGTAATCCAACCACAGTTTAGCCATCGGATTGTAAAAAGCCGATGCCGACGGCGCCGGCCCGTCTAGATAGCCAGACAGGCTGGGGTCTGTGCTTATGTCTTGCACATTAATGTCGACATACCCGATGTTCGGAGGCGTGTCTTGGTGCCGATTCATCAGTATTAGGTTTCGTTTGGTTAGTCGAAGAGGGGTAGCGCCGTTTGCACTGACCAACACCTCCAGCGTGTGTACACCGTGTTTAATGTCACGGTAGTCCAGATTAAATCGAAACCCGAGATTGGGGTCTTTAATCGCCGGAAGCGCTTCAGTCACGTCGGTTCTACTCAAGCCGGTATTCGCAACACCTACTTGTTTTCCGTCAAGATATACAAGCACCTTTAACTCCCGGCCTTTTGCGTCATTCAACCAGCCAAAGATAGGGACGTTCCCAGCCGCATAGGTATCGATGTGATCCAAATAGCTGCTGACTTGCTCGGTGTAAATATCCTTTGAAGGAGGAATGATCTCGTCGAAAGAAATAAATTCTGCCGCCATATTATTGTTCAGCATTGAAATGGTGCCAAATTTTTGCTCTAGCCATGATCGGAATCCATGTATGGCTGCAGGCGAATAATCCGTCGCGTTATAGGGGGAGATGCCAAAACCAGGTCCGTCAGAAATAGTTTGAAAAAGATCATGCACTTCCCCAAGAACCGATACGGCAACAATCTTATTACGGCTTGCCTCGGGAAGGCTGCAAATTGCGTCCACAGCGGCATTAAACACCTGCCGTCGCATAACATTGACAGGGGCTTCGTAGTCCGAGAGCGTCCAAGCTATGATAGGAATATTAAAATAATCGTCTGGGCGCAAGGGACCGCTACGTGTCCACATTAGGTTCCGTGGATCTTTTACCAACTCCGCACTTAAGGCCAGGCCTGCATCGGTAAAATGATTTGCCGACAAATAAACTACGACAGGGCGATCAACATCCGTAACAGTGGCTAGATTTGCTTTTAATGTATCAGTATCAAGCTCCCATTGGTTGTTCACTTTCTTAAAAAACCGAAAAAGTGGCACGGTCAGGGTATAACCAAGTTGGTATTTTCCCGACGCACTGGTTTTGGGGCCGATCGCATCCAGAGCCGCTGTGATGCGCGCCGCGCCGTTTTTACCTTTAGAGGCGCAAAACGCCGCCGCATCTTCCTCATTTAAAATGGATGGGTTATCTACCGCCTCGTCGCAAAAATATTGACCTGCTAGAAATGGTGCCAGCAAAAGTGGCTGCGTTGGGAGGTCCGGCACGACAGGCACGATGGGTTGAACTGACGGGCTATCCAGATTCCCACCGCTACATCCCAAAAGTATAATCATCAGAATAGCGCTTGCACCACAAATATCACGATTTTTCATCTTTTTTTTTCTTTATAAAATTTTTAAACTAAAAAGGTTTTTTAACATTTTCGATCTTTTTAATTTGCCCACTCCGGGAAAAAGCGCATTCACTCTACGACCTTCATCTGAATATTTGATGTCAGTAAGAATATCAATTTTTTTATAGCCATTTCGCAATCTATCGAGATAGAAAGTCAGTCCATGCCGGTCACAATCGCGCTGCAGAATCTGTCTATATGCAGCAGTAACGAAAGATTCATTTTCCAGGCTCAATAGGCCCTTTACAGAATAAATAGTTTTAGACGGTCCGTCTTTTAAGAGGTTTTTAAGCTGTGCAGTTTCGCGTAAATTATTTCCAGCATAAATTCGTTCAACTGCCTGCCGATAAATGAGAGGCGAATGAATTAATTCGTCACAAAAAAACATGAATTCTCTTACCCAGTCTTGCCAGGTAGAAGCGGTGCTATCACCTACGTTCGAAGAAGTCAGATGGATCGAATGTTGGATTACATCAACAATGTCGTCATTGTTTTGATATAAAACCACTCCCTTTACATAACTATAGGTTGCTAAAATTTCCCGGGTGGCCGGAATATCTCGTGCCACAATTGGTTTTTCTAATGCTAAGGCATGCATTAATCCTAGACCAAAGCCTTCATAATAGGACGGTAAAACAATGAGGCTAGCCTCTGCTAATAGCTCGACCATTACCTCATTCCCGATAGTTCCGGCTCTATAGCTGCGTAGATTTCCGTGGGAAAAATCCTCTGCGCCCATTACAACTACACTACAACTACTCAATTTGTCCGCGATGCGTTTTGCGGTTGCATCGGAGTCTTTATGTTTAAAATGATTGCCGAAAACAAAAATGTGTTTCTCTCCACCCGATACATTTTTATAAGGAGTTTTATATTCACTTAGCTTGGTGGGCAAAAGTTTTGTATAACGTTTTGCTGAAGCACTACCGTGAAAACGATTTTGATACGTCAATTCAGAAAATTTGCTAATAAAGAATATGCCATTAGCAAATTGAGAAACGTACCTCCAATACTTATCTATGTCATGTTGAAGATAAAGATAGCCACAATCGTGTGCAATTACGTCTAGCATTCCGTAAATATTAATCGGCGCCAAGGACTCTAAAATATTGATCTGATCTAACTCAAAAGGTTGGCCCAAGTTGATAGCAATAGCGTAGCTCCCCGTAATTGATTCGGTTCGTCGCACATTTTTTAACCTATTAAAGCCATGAAATTCAAAAACCTTTTTTGTGCAGAACAAAGTAAGCTCAAACTTATGTGCGAAGTTTTTAGAAATTTCGCTAATAATAGCAACCGCTAATTCGCTGGAACCATTTTGATGAACTCCCATTCGACTCAAATCTATAGCGATGGGTAATTTACCTTCTCTGGAACGAATAAGGTTTTTGAGCAGATCTTCAGCAATAAATTCCGGCGATCTTTCATATTTCGCCACGAGCGGCAAAAACTCAGGATGCATTAAGGTTATTTTTTGTAAATTTTTATTTTTTTCTTGGGCCACATCCATATCTTGGAGCAAAAAAGATGCGGATCCCGAATGAAAGGCAAAAGAATGATTAGCAAGAATAGCCCTGTAACCGACTTTGTTTGCCCGCATAATTAAATCATTCTCTTCTTCATATCCCAAATTAAAATCTTCATTTAACTGCCCAAAATTGGCAATCACCTCTTTTTTAATAAAAAGATAAAATCCAGTGGCGGTAGGGGAGTACGAGACTTTTGGCATTAATCTGGATATTATTTGCCAATTGTTATAGGTTTGTTCAGGAGTAACCGAGACGCCACCTAAATTATGAGGTGGCCTTGGCATGGTGCTAAGAGCGGCATTATTCGATCGCGGGCAAGCAAATCCTATTTGTGGATCTGTGTAGGCAGCGTCAATCAATTCAATCAATGTGCCGGGAAACGTAATGGTGTCAGAATTAATAAGGATAGCGGATCGATGATCTTTTTTTGCCAGAGCTAGTCCTTTATTGACACTCTTAACAAAACCTAAATTTTCTTCATTGACGAGAAGAAAAACATTCTTTTCTTTCTCAGCAAATTCGAATAAAAATGTTGAAACCTCGTTGTCGTCTGGAGAGTCATTTATCAAGATTATTCGCGGAGATAAATATTTTATTTCTTCTAAATTTGCAATTAGAGAAGTGATGCACTTTTCCGTTAATTCTTTATTTTTGTAGACCGGGATAATCAGGTCGATGGTGCAATCGTGCATAGCAAATGGACCTCGGAATAAGATGTGTAGTTGCAATAAATAGTGAAACTTCCTCTATAGTATTTTAATCATACCTTAGAGTTTGTACTATTTTCAGATGTCCATTCTTGCTGCCATTGGTCATTAACGATCACATTCAGCAAATTTCGCGAACTTTTCTTCCACGTCAACCACGGCATATTATCAGGCAGCGGTACCATACCCTTTTTGTCGAGTTTTATCCAGTTCCTGATTTCATTAGCTAATTCTCTTGGTTTTAAACCAGAAAAATAAAATACGTGATCGCCAGCGACCTCCCGAAAAACGGGGATGTCACGTGAAATAATGGGTAACTGATGTTTAGCCGCCTCAATAAGTGGTAGGCCAAATCCTTCACCTTCTGAGGCAGCAATTAAACAATTGGAGGCCTCGTATATTTTTTCGAGATATTCATCACTAATGCCTGCCAACCAAAAAAGTCGGCGATTTAATTCCGAATTATTTTTTATTTTCGCAACTGTCTTTGGAATTGTCCGCCTATGAGTATCCGGAAGAATTTCCCATCCCACATTGCCAACAATAACAAGGTTCACATCCACGCCTTGTATCCAGAGCTCCTCAAATGCATTCAGTGCCTGCAAATATCCTTTACGAGGTTCTATTGTTCCCACCATGAGAAAGGTGGGACGATTAGTTATTTTAGCCAGTACTACTTCAGCGTCTCGTGGCATGCCGGATGTAGAGACGGAACTAATTGCATCTGCTCCAAGATGAAACCAGCCTAACTTGAATGGTTTTAAGCGCGGAGTACCGTGAACAGCAAGCCATTCTTTCATATCGTCAGCTACCGCTCGCGAGATACAAATTGCGCCATCAGTTTGCGCAATGGTATGCAACCACGATGAAAATAAGGGGAGTAGATCCTCAGGAAAAACATCTGGCCGCAGAATGGGTAGCAAGTCATAGAGAACGAAATACACTTCAGCCCCTATACTCTGCAGATGGGAATAAAATTCAGTTTGTTGAGGAACTAGATGCGGTTGAAAGTCCAGACCTAAGAAAATGTCACCCTTCGCAACCTCAACGGATTCATCGACTAAACCCTGTTCTGGGCAGTTTAAAAACCGCAGAGTAAATTGTCGCGCATAACGATAACCTGATTCTTGGTGAGTCGCGAAAACGGGTTCTACCCTGAAGCCTTCTGGCGGATTATGTAGTAATTCAAAGAGTATGCTACGAACGACGCGCTCAATCCCGGTTTTAAGATCATGCCTTACCAATGTGGAAATATCGATCAACAATTGCTTTGTGATTGACGAAGGTTGTTTAGGTGTGCCGGACGGACTTTCCGCCTGTTTGTAATACGATTCAATCGCCTTGACATATTGATTAGCAGCAGTTCGAGGCGAATGTTGCGTCAACAGTACTTCTCGCGCTCGCGCACCTAGAGCTTGTCGTTTGTCTTCGTCTTTCCATAGAGTTTCCAGAGCATTTGTCAGTGCGGCATCTTCAAACTGGTCTGGCAATATCCACACAGCATCTGCGTCTAAATCAGCCATCGAGCCGTGAGCATTTACAATGGTAGGTAACCCATAGTTCATGCAATCAAGCACCGCCGCTGAGGTTTCACCCCGGGAGAGAGTCCGTAACTGCACTGCCATATTCGCAGCTGCGAGGTATTGACGAAACGTGCCGGGATTAGTCCAGCCTGTTATACTTATGCGATCAGCCAAACCACTTTGCTGAATAGATGCGGTTAAATTTTTTCCATAATCGCCACTTTCATTCTCGCCAATAAATATTAGAAGACAACGTGTATCCTGACTTAAGGATGACGCTAACCATGCATCCAATAATCGTTGGTTTTGTTTAGTAGAATTTAATATTCCTACACTACATACGATGAACGCATCCTTTGCTATACCTAATGCCAGCCGACTTTCCACTTTTTTCTTCGTTGTGATAGGGACGCGAAGCAGTGGAATAACCGACCACTCATTGGCCAAGGTTTTTCCCAGCCATTGCTTGGCCAGCCGTTGTGAGCTATCTGAATGAACAATTACGCCGCGGGCGTTGTCAATAACTGTCTTATTGCAAGGGTATTTCCATCTAGCATCCACAGTATCTTTAGCATGAAAACGTTCTTGTACGGCCTGATAACCATGCGAATGATATAACTCGCGTGTCCAACCATAGGGATTAAGCCCATGCACATCCATATGCGCTACGATCCCGCTGAGAAAAAAATCGTGCAACACTATTACACCGGGTATCTGTTCCAGCAAACCAAACATGTGCTGGTGATACTGCGAATTGCCAAAGTGGTAGAGTACTCTATCGTAAAGATGGCTATTCCTGGCAAACCAATTAGCGTCCCGTACCAGGCAGCATGTCTTAATCCACGGATCCGTGATAGTTTCTTGGGCCACGATCACATCAATTTCGTAGTAGCGCGATAATTCGGGTATAAGTTCAGCACTATAATCCGCGATGCCGGTACGTTCGGGTGGTAGTGGGGAAATGTAAGCTAGTTTTAGCCGAACTCTGGGTGAGGAAAAGTTTTGGTGGCAGTGGCTGTTGTCTTCGTTTCTGATTAAGAAAATCTGTTGTTCAATAGCGCGCATCCTACGTTCGATAGGATGATTACTTTCTACATTATAGAGTTTTCTGAATAACCATCCAATTAGCGGATATTGCCCTCGCTGATAACGTTGAAGTACGTGATCTAAATCTTGCAAAGTAGAATCATTCGCCTTGCCTTCTTTTGATCGCCGTATTTGCAGCAAAATCTGAGTCTTTGAAAATCCCCTCCGTAACAGTCCCAGATAATGGTCAAACCCGTCCACATCTGGAGTGCGTTTTAACAGCGTTTGATAAACACAACAAATAAATTGTTGGTCGTTTAAAGCCAATAGCTCATCTAACGTCGACGCGGGAGGGATTGCTTGCGGAATAGGAAGCATAAAGATTCTGTGAAAATAGTTTGGTGTTAATTAGCTATGATTCTCAAATAGTAGTTCTAGAAAAGAAATCCTGGCATCTGCTCCTTAACTGCAGTGATAATTCTAGGTTGCAAAAGCATCTAACCTATCGGATGTATCTTCTTATTCTAAACAACGACAGTTGTTAAGATCTTTGTCAACTCATTGCAAGATGCGCGCCATGTCAGTAATTCCGGAGGGTTTGTCACCTTCGCTACAGGAGTTTCTATATCTAATTTTTCAAGCCATAATGGCAGTACATGATTAAGGTCCTGGGGTCCCGTACTTGAGAAATAGCTGACATTATCGTCAGCAATTTCTCTGAATACGGGTAAGTCGCGAGCCAATACAGGCTTGTTAAAGTAAGAAGCTTCAATCAAGGGCAGACCATATCCTTCTCCTTTAGAGCCGACAATTACGCCTTTACAACGTTGGTAGAGTACATAGAGGACATCGTCAACAGGATTATTCACCCAGTGAAGCCGCTTATCCACTTCCGGATGCGTTTGTAATCGCAACATAAATGCATCTACCTTCCAACCTTGTTTTCCAGCAATCACAAAATGAATCTCTTCCCCATTTTCCCAGAGGATTTCGAACGCATCCAGCAGACATTCATGACCTTTACGCGGTTCAATAGTACCTATCATCAAAACAAATTTTTGTTCGATAAGGCTCGTTGGTAAGGGGCTCTGTGGCTCATTACCTCGGGCAATATTAAAGTCAGCCCCGAGCGGTATAGTGGCGGACGGGAGATCTTCAATGTTGAGGTTGTAATTATGCTGCATCCATATCGTAAAATCAGTCTGTACCGCGCGCGAAATGGCAATCACATTGTCCGCCAATATGGCGACAGAACGTAGCCAACGATGAAAATTTTTGGTAGATTTCGAGTTAAACCAGTTGGGTTGTAGTACCGGCAATAAGTCGTAAATAACAAAGCTCATCCGCACACCTTGTTGTTTCCAATGCAGTAACTTTTCGAGGTGGCTCGGCAGTATATGTGCCGATAAATCAAGACCAAAAAATACATCGCCGGCATTCACTTTTACTGGATGGAAGGGGAGGTGGGTCGGATCGGATTGATGTAAAAAATCGGTAGGCAGGTAACAATAAAAGCGTTTACGCGTTGCTGCAATGGGACGAATTTGATACCCTTCAGGCGGGTCGGCTAACAGTTGCTGGTAAAGGTTGCGCACCACGCGTTGTATGCCGGTTCCGGCGTCAGATTTTGAAATTTCTGAAACGTCAATCAGTAATTGTCGAGGGGTGCACTTAGTGGAGTTAGTAGCTGGAATAGCTCGAGTTCGCCAAAAATTGACAGGTAATATATTAATGACAATATCAGTCAGAAATTGCATTAAGCTATTTCCAGCGAAGTGGCATGGTAATAGTCAAAAGCTTCATCCAAATCGTCAAATGACGTCAATTTTCCTTCGACAAGAACCGAAGCAGACTGACAATGTTCGCGTATATATCCAGGGTCGTGAGAGACAATAATCATGGCGCGATCACGACGTTTTTCAAACAGTTCTCTGGTACATTTTTCATGAAAACGGTTGTCGCCCACGGCAATAATTTCATCAATCAAAAAGCAATCGAATTCCACCACCATCGATATAGCAAAGGCCAGCCTTGCACGCATGCCGGAGGAATATGTTTTGACGGGTTCTCGCAAATAGCTACCGAGCTCCGAAAATTCTTGCAAAAATGGGATTTTGTCTTCCGCGGTGGTGCCATAAACCCTACAGATAAAACGTAAATTGTCCAATCCAGTCAAACTGCCCTGAAATGCTCCTCCAAACGCCAGCGGCCAAGATATACTCATCTTACGAGTTATAGTACCGCTAGTGGGCCGTTCAGCCCCGCTGATGAGGCGTATGAGCGTCGACTTTCCTGAGCCATTTCGGCCTAATACGCCCACTTTCTGGCCCCTCGCTACGTGCAAATTAACGCGGTCTAACACCGTCTTTTCACCTCCACGGATTTGATAGCGTTTGACGACATTAGTGATTTCAATCATCCTGGTATTACCGTGCGAGATATGACGCGAACCTGTGAAAGTCCTGCCAATGTAAGGCAAAGATTGACGATGGCCATATAAGCTATGTCGTAATGTGCATGTACCATGGAACCGAAATAACCCTCACGTAGTAGTTCAATCCCGTGAACCATGGGCAGCAGAAGAAAAAATTTCTGGGCAGAATCGGGCAACCATGCCACCATAAAGGCGGCACCGGATAACGGAAACAAGAGGTATGAGGCAGGATGCCAGAGCTTTTCAACTATTTCACTGCGTTCACTTAACGCACCTATTAACAAAGCCAATGCGGAGCCAAACCAAGCTAACATTCCCCATCCAAATATTATTTTGAGAATATCTTCCGGTGGTTTAATCCACCCAATCGCCGTAAAGATAATCGCCAATGTGATAAAAGATACGGTTGCTCCGGCCATTTCCAGAATTAAACGCGCCGAAAATATATCGACTACCTTTACGTTGCGGTGATACATCAAGGCCAAATTTGGTTCCATTGCCTTGCTACAACGACCTGGCATATTTCTCCACAATAATACAGATGAATAACCGGTCAGTGCAAATGCGGCAATCGGAATATTCGAGAAATTATGGCCCCCAGCGAACGACCATAGGGTGGTTACTCCCAACGTGAACATCATCGGCTCAAAGAATAACCATAGAAATCCAATATTATGCCTGCTGTATCGGGTAATAACTTCCCGCATCAGTAATGCGCCGATCACACGAAGCTGAATTTGTAATGAACGATGTAATGCAGATTGTCGCATCATTTGTGATCCTGATGTTCGCGTACCCCGGCTAATAGCATAGACAATACCCCCCAGAGGATCAAACCTAACATGAATGTCGCAAATATATTACGAATTCGCCAAGGTTCCATGGCTACATCGGGCTTATTGGGTTGAACTATGCGTTCTAAATAGAACTGTTTACGCTGAGCTTCATTTCGGGCCTGTTCAAGCGAAGTAAAGGCAATAGCCAGCTGTTTGTCGGCAAAAATGCTTTCCAGATTAAGGCGCTCGTATTCTACTGATTTATGGGAAAGCGAACTTCCAGAGCCCGCCACTTTAGCCGTTTCACTGTCTATACTTGCCTGAAGGGAAATCGTCACGCCTTGTAAGGCAGCTATTTGCGGATTGTTCGGAGTAAGAGCCTGAATTTGTTTTAATTGGCTCTTGGCGGTAATCAACTGATCTTGCAATTTGGAGATCATTTGTAACTGCAGAGTCGTTTGCTTGGCGGGGTCAAAAAGATGATTTTGATTCCGATAATTTGATACGGCCAGTGCGGCAGCTAGCGCATGTTCCTTAGTGCTAACGACCTCATGGGTAGCAAAGCGAATCATATCCTGGCGACCTCGTTCATTAAGTTGATTGACTAGTGCTTCGCTTGCTTCTAGTAAGTTTTCGTTAATGCGAAACGCTTCGTCATTCGTATAGGCACGAACTGTCAATGTCGAGATCGAGGATAAGCTGTCTGATTCGACTGTGACATGTTTTAAATAATAACGGAGCAATGCTTCAAAGCTATAATCGTGATCGAAACCGCCAAATCGGTTAAATAAATCAATGTTTTTGCTGCTATAAGATTTGCTGATGGAATATTTAGATTCTAATTTTTGCAGTGCGTCGCGCGAAAGAATATAGTCACGTACTGCATAGCCATCATCCTGCGCACGGGAAAAACCCGCGCCCTGAAGTAAAGCGCCGAGCCCGGTTACACTGCGCTTATCAGGGCTACGTACCACAAAACGGGATTCTGAGATGTAGACGTCTGAGGCAATCAGGCCGAAATAGATTAAAGCTATCAGGCTAGGGATAATTACCGTACACAGAAACAGACGATTAATGCCCTTAAGTCGTCGAACAAGGTTACCAAGCTTAAAGTTGTCTTTACTACTATTGGATACACTATTCAAATTAATTCCCGTTTAAAACGACATAGACGTAGAGATTATGCAACATAATGGGGGAGTAATTATAGTCTCTACGAAGAAAGAATAGCCAAAAAAATCTAACTCGGGCTAAATAGCACAGTTTTTGCCCGGTTAAGGTCCCCGATAGAGAAATCGCTTCTTTTTATCTGACCGAATTAGAGCTCGCGGTGCTGAGGAAACGTTATTTGTGGGCGCTTCTGTCAGCCAAACCACTATCGATATTCACAATCAGAATGCTAAAGTGGCAAGAGTAATCTTAAGTCCAATTCTTACCTACCGCCTTATTCTCTCATCTGCCTTATATCTCACTGCGATAAATGTACCATTATGGACCTATTAATTGATGTAACGCGGCTCACGTATCGCTTTTGGCAGGGACGGTTGCCGACAGGAGTCGACCGCGTAGCGTTAGCTTATGTGCGTTACTACGGCCATCGGTCCCGTGCCGTGATACGTTTTGCAGGCAATAGCTGGGTAATGCCTGCTGCCCAGTCTTCCCGACTATTTGCTTGGTTAAATTCCCCAGTATCCGTATTAAGTGCACTTCGCATTATTTTTAGCGGAATAATCGCCGGGTGGTGGAATAAGCAACACTCAGCAGGGCATATTCTATTTAATACGAGTCATAGCGGATTGGAAAATAAAACCTATCCGGCTATGCTTAGGAAAATGAGAGTGAAATCAGTCTTTATAATACACGATCTGATTCCTATTACTTATCCGGAATACAGCCGGGAGGGAGAAGCAGAAAAACATCGGTTACGCATGAAGCATTTGTTAGACTCAGCGGCTGGCATAATCGCGAATTCACAAGTTACCCTAAACGATTTATCACAATTTGCAGAAGGGTTAAATCGGCCTATGCCTCCTTCAACGGTTGGATTGTTGGCGCCGGGCATGTTAGAGACACAGGTGAGTGATCGTCCTATGTCCAAACCTTATTTTGTGATATTGAGTACGATTGAACCCCGAAAAAATCATGTGATGGTGTTGCAGGTTTGGCGACGATTGATTGAAAAATTAGGAGATAGCGCACCTCACTTAATGGTGATTGGCCAACGTGGATGGGAATGCGAAAACGTAGTGGATATATTGGAACGTTGCACTGCGCTAAAAGCGTTTGTAACTGAGCTGAACAGTTGTTCCGATGAAGATCTGGTGACCTACCTGCACTATTCGCAGGCTTTATTATTTCCGTCTTTTGCCGAAGGTTATGGCATGCCGTTAGTGGAGGCGCTGGCGTTAGGGGTGCCCGTAATTGCCAGCGATTTACCGGTGTTTCGGGAAATTGCCGCTGATATTCCGGACTATGTTGATCCATTGGATGGCAAACGCTGGAGCGAACTGATAGCCGAATATACGCTAACCAATAGCAAGCATAGGACTGCCCAATTGTCACGTATAGAAAGCTTTAAAACACCGTGTTGGACCGATCATTTCGCTCAGGTCGACGCCATGCTGACACAACTTGGCAGTTCTGAAAAATAGCTGGAAGCCGTTAGAAAGATGAACCATATCGACATGCCCGATACTCTGTACGCTTACCAATTTTCTTATTGGAAAAGACCTATTATTAAGCAATGTTTTCCGAAAAGCACCGTTTATTTTATCGAGCGCACCAATGTATTGCCGTCAGCTTGTACTTTGGTACTTTGGGGAATGAGTAATCTTCCAGCAGACGTGCATGAAAATGTGCAAATAGTACGTATAGAAGACGGGTTTTTACGTTCAGTGGGCTTAGGAGCGGATTTAATCCGACCAATGTCATGGGTCATTGATAAGATAGGAATCTATTTCGATGCCACGCGGCTGTCGGGATTAGAAGAGTTGCTGACGTTGGGAAATTTTGACAGCGCATTAACTAACCGAGCGGCTAATTTGCGTTCACGTATAGTAGCAGCCGGATTAACCAAATATAACGTGGGCGCAAATCCCTGGAAGCGTCCGCTTGGCGCGAATCAAGTGATTTTGGTTGCGGGGCAGGTGGAAAACGACGCTTCCTTAGCGTATGGTGCACCGGGAGAAAAAACTAATATTGGTCTACTAAAAGCGGTGCGCTCAGCGAATCCAGACGCTTATGTAATATATAAGCCGCATCCTGATGTATATGCACGATTGCGTGCGGAGGGTCAGAATGAGCAGGACGCTTATCGATGGTGTGATGAAGTAGTTATTAATTCTCCCATGGGCGATTTGCTCATGGCGGTAGATGAGGTGCATCTCTTAACGTCATTAACCGGATTTGAAGCATTATTGCGCGGAAAGCGGGTGACCTGTTACGGGCAGCCATTTTATGCCGGTTGGGGTCTGACGACAGATATTATTCCAGTTACCCGACGTTTGCGTCGCCTGACATTAGATGAGTTGGTAGCCGGTGTGTTGATAAAATATCCTATTTACTTAAGCCGGAATGGTAAAGAGCTAATTTCACCTGAGCAAGCCTTGGACGAACTGGTCAGCTGGCGCTACCGCGTAAAGGATGGTACGCCATGGTGGCGGGAACTGATCCGCTTTTTTTTACGAAGAATTTAGCAGCATGCACAGAAAGCGTTTAGGCTTGAAAAAAAAATCTTTTTTATTTTTACAAGGAGTTTGTTCTCCTTTCTTTTTGCGTCTGGCAGATAATTTGGTGTCAAACGGACATGAGGTGCGCAAACTGCATTTTACGATGGGCGATGACCTTTACTGGCGCGACCATCCCAGTCATTCATTTCGTAGCACGCCTGAGCACCTGACGTCATTTTTGCAGGAAAAATATCAGCAGTGGGAAATAACCGATCAAGTGCTGTTTGGCGATAGACGGCCTGTCCATTTACCTGCCATAGCACAGGGCAGAGAGCAGGGTGTTCGCACCCACGTTTTTGAGGAAGGGTATTTCAGACCACATTGGATAACCTTGGAACGGAATGGGGTGAATGCTTACTCTTCTTTGCCCAAGGATCCACATTGGTATCGCGAAGTCGGCAAAAAGCTCACAGATAAGGCTGTAGCCCACACCTTTTCGTCATCATTTGCCGTTCGAGCAACGCATGATGTCCTGTACCATGCAGCAAATGCATTAAATCCTTTTTCCTATCCCAAGTACCGCAGCCATGCACCTTGTAATGCCATCATTGACTATGTAGGACATATCCGACGCCTTGCCTTATCTCATCGTTGGAAACGACGCGATTCGGTCGCAATTGAAGTCTTAATTGCTTCATCGAAACCTTATTACTTCCTACCACTTCAACTGAATAGCGACGCGCAAATTCGCGATCATTCTTCGTTTGATAACATGCATGCTGTCATGGCATACGTAATGGATTCGTTTGCGAGAAATGCCGCCGGAGATGCTTTGCTGGTGATTAAAAATCATCCTTTGAATGGCGACTTATTGGACTATCCCAGTATGTTAAGGGACTTAGAAAAACGCTATGCATTACTAGGACGTACGCTCTTTCTTGAAACAGGTGACTTAACCCATTTATTGAAGCATGCAAAAGGTACCGTCACTGTGAATAGCACAGTTGGCGCAATGGCGTTAGAGCTGGGCTGCCCGACAATCACATTAAGTGACCCTGTTTATAATTTGATCGGGTTAACCTTCCAGGGGCAGCTCGATACATTTTGGAAAAATGCTCAAAAACCAGATACATCCCTGTTTTGCTGCTTCCGCAATACTGTGATTCAGACTACACAAGTGAATGGTGGCTTTTATTCTGCGCAGGGAATTGCGTTGGCTGTCGAAAATAGTGCGCGAACGATGGAACTGGAACGATCTTTACTACAGGAATTACTATGAGTTCTACTCGTGAGCCAAAAAAAATTCTGATTACTGGGGCAACCGGCGCAATTGGTGGAGCGTTGGCACAGGCCTATGCCTCATCACAAAATACTTTGTATCTGCAGGGACGAAATATGCCACGCCTTGAGGAGTTAGCAGTCATATGCCGGGGCTTGGGCGCGAAGGTTATAACCAAAGTGCTTGATGTAAAGGATAGTGATGCTCTGGTGCAATGGCTGCACGAATTATGTCAACAGGACACGATTGATTTGGTTATCGCCAATGCTGGGGTAAATAGTAATATTGGGCCGGAGTGCCAGGGTGAGCAGTGGGAGAACATACGGGGATTAATCGAGGTAAATTTACTCTCGCTTATGCTCGTCGCAGAGACAATGATTCCTTTTATGCGCGCCCGAGGGAACGGCCAAATTGCGCTCATCAGTTCTCTGGCAGGTTATTTCGGCTTGCCGATTACCCCTAGCTATTGCGCAAGTAAGGCAGGAGTAAAAGCCTATGGGGAAGCCTTACGCGGGTGGCTTAAGCCGTATGACGTCCGGGTAAATGTCGTCATGCCCGGCTACGTGGACTCAGCAATGTGTCGAGCTATGCCCGGACCCAAACCTTTTTTGTGGCAACCAGAAAAAGCGGCGAGATATATTAAATTGGGACTGGCACAGAATCGACCTCGGATTAGTTTTCCCTTTCCCCTAAATCTTGGTACATGGTTTTTAGCTGCTTTACCCGCGGGTATATCTGAACGAATTGTACGGGCGCTAAATTATGCTAAATAGCCCCTTGTTGACGTCTATATGCCTACCGGCCTGCACTACTGTATTTCTGGTTTTTGCAATCGAGCGGTTCTTAGCACCAGGTACCCTCAATTTTTGGCGCCGCTCGTGGGGCGCCAATGCATTGCATGCTGGCCTCTGTATACTAGCTTTTACCCTGGGCTTGGCTGTTTTTCGACGGCCATATTTTGCAGGGCTTATTGTCGTCGCTTTTTTTCTCTTTTTAGTGTTAGTAAATAACGCGAAATTTCACTCTTTGCGCGAGCCTTTCATTTTTCAGGATTTCGATTATTTCCTGGATGCTATAAAACATCCTCGCTTATACCTTCCTTTTTTCGGGCTTTGCAGAGCCGTTGTCGTAGCTGTTGGCGGTATGCTCGCATTCTGGGCCGGTATTCAGCTTGAATTGGCAATAACCAGTCAGCACCCAGTCGCTCAATTCATGGTATGGCTGACCGGGCTTGCGTCGTGCGGCGGCACGTTTTTGATAATTGGATGTTGGCAGGGTCAAAAAATGTCTTTGGCTCCGGAATCAGATTTACTAAAAAACGGCATGCTAACGTGCCTGTTTCACTATTATTGGAGTGAGAGAAACCCCCAAAACATCAATAAACTCTGTAAAGATTCATCGATTTTCAATTCCGATAATTGCAATTGGGGACCAACAGCGGAGTTACCCAACTTAATGGTGGTACAAAGCGAATCATTTTTTGACGCACGTCCCTTATTTCAAGGCATTAGACCCGATGTGTTGAAAGAATTCGATGCCATTCAGGCAGCGGCTTCCCTCAGTGGAAAATTGTCTGTGCCCGCTTGGGGCGCTAACACCGTTCGTACGGAGTTTGCATTCCTGTCTGCCTTGAGCGAATCCCAAACTGGCATACACCGTTTCAACCCCTATCGTAAGTTAGTTAAAGAAAATTTTCCGACGATTGCTAGTTATCTTAAACATCTAGGCTATCGTACTGTTTGCGTCCATCCTTACCCAGCAAGCTTTTATCAGCGAGACCGTGTATTTTCCTTGATGGGTTTTGATGAATTCATTGATATCGCTAGTTTTGACAAGACCATATTAAATAACCACGCGTCTTCATACGTCAGTGATGCCGATGTTGCTGAAAAAGTCTGTGAGTTATTAAATGAGTCATCTTCGGGGCCGATTTTTATTTTTGTGATTACCATGGAAAATCATGGACCTCTTCATTTAGAAAAAGTTTTACCCGGTGAAATTCGATTGTTATATACGGAACCGCCACCCGATAAATGTGAGGATTTAACCATTTATTTACGGCACCTGGTTAATGCGGATCAAATGGCAAGGACATTACGCGAGCACGTGGCATCACTCGCGAGGCCCGGATGGTTTTGCTGGTATGGAGATCATGTACCTATTATGCCGCAGGTATACCAAGAATTTGGTTCACCCGATTCGCAGACTGATTATTTTATAGTTGGACCGAAGTCAGAAGAAGTAAAAAAATTGAACGTATGCGCATATGAACTTTCCGCACATTTAATTCGCTTGATGCGATTCGGGGTTTCGCAAGAAAACGGGAAAACGAAGGCTTAGCCAGCGTTCTGTTGAAAGATGTTTTTTATGTGTAGTGAAATAAAAGTATCTATCCGCTATCAATTTAGCTCGCAATACAATATCCCTTAAGCGACCTCTACACATAGCATGCTGCGCAATGCCGTATTTGGTTGGCACAGTAGGTTGTTCAAAGGTCTCTAAAATCGCTCGATGTGGTTATTGGTCCTGTTGACAGCGGTAATTCCAATGCGTGCTGTGCATTATCTTGCTCGCGAAACCTCAATAGATCGAGATGTTGCTCACACTAATCGGAGAAGCTAATTTGCAATGATCGTTTAGGGTCGAATTAAAAAAATTTTCCACGGTACTGCCCCGTGGCGAAAAAATTGTTCAAGAGACAGGGGTGCAAGGTGCTGTCAAATTAAAACTTGGTTATCTCCGTGATCTGCACTATTAATGAATAGATACGGTTTAGGTTTTAGACCGTTACACATTTAGGCAATATCCTTACGGGCAATAATGTGGAAAACCCTTAGAGTTATCCAGGTAAACATAAAATATAATCCTAATTTGGCTTTTCCTCCTTGTATTCGCTCGTTTCATTGATGCAGCCCTTCTTCGTAAAATGCTGACTTTGACCTTAATAACACTTTAGCTGCATATTATAAAAGAGGCCGGTAATGATTCGTCCCTATCCTTTTTCAGCTGGTTCTGTTTTTCTTCAGCCAAGCACCATCAACGTAAATCCTACGCTGGCTGGTCCTCTTACTCGCGAGACTATCGACGCCGTCTTCCGCAGCGTTAATATTCGGGGCATCGACGATATTTATAACCTTTGTGAACAGCGACGTATGGGTCAGCTGCCTGAATCGGCCATTCTACCGAATGACGACGAGGAAGATGCGAATATTACCTGGCTATTATCGCTAACTCAGGAAGGTTTGATAGAAGTACAAAATACTATTGCGGGAATAAGGAATAACATTCCTTCTATTTTGCGCGCACTTGTGTGCGGGGATAATTGGGGTTATGAAGTGTGCTTGTATGCATCTGAACCTCATCAAAGGAATAGCTATCAGATCGTGGCAAAAGCTGGCTCCATTTACCAAATAAATTACCAGGGGCAGAGAAGTGTGCTGATGAATTTTTCTCAGTTTTTAACAAAAGCTAAGCCATTTTGGCAGCCTAGCTGGAATCTGGCTGGTTTGGGTCTCGGTGGATTCGATCTGAGCGGCATTAATCTGGACCATGTCAATCTAGAAGGTGCAAATCTAGAGAATGCAAATTTATTCAATTCCAATCTATGTAAGGCGAGTCTGAGAAAAGCCAATCTGAAGCACGCAAATTTAGGCCATTCCGATCTATGTAACGCAAACCTGACAGGTGCTAATCTGGAGCATGCCGATCTAAATTGTGCGTCTATTTACGGAGCAAATTTATACGATTCCAATCTATGTAACGCAAGCCTGATAGGTGCTAATCTGGAGCATGCCGATCTAGATAGTGCGTTTATTTACGGTGCAAATTTCAGCAGTGCAAACTTAAAGCGGGCAAATTTGAAGCACATAAATTTTTTTATGACAATTAAGCCTCCACTATCCTTAAACGATAGGAGAGCAAATTTCAGTAGTGCAAATCTAGAAGGTGCATACTTTGAAGGAGCAATTCTATGCGGGGCAAACATGATAGGCGCGAATTTAAAAAAAGCCAATCTATCGTCGGCAAATTTTAGCGAAGCCAATTTCAATAGTGCAAATCTAGAGGGTGCGTCTCTGTGCATGACAACTCTATATAAAGCAAGCATGCTGGATGCGAATCTAAAGAATGCCCAACTATGGTTGGCGCGAAGTAGCGAAGCAAATTTCAGCTTGTCAAATTTAGTTGATGCGATTTTAGGGAGTATCTGTTTGGAAAAAATAGAGGACAAGCTTGTGCTCGAACCAAAATTAATGAATGCTTCCCTTCGTCCTACCATTTTCAAAGCACTCTTTGACCTTCGTGAATGCGCCAAGGTAAAAAGTGTTGTGCGCTTGTTGCAAAACAAAGTTAAGAACGGTCCCAACTGGTTTCCGGATGGGGAGAACAGAAATATTCGTCTACTTTCTATCCTAAATAACGAAGAACTGCAAATAATCGTGAATATAGCGGAAGCGTTGGAAGAAAAAATAAATGACATTCTCGAGGTTTTTGATAGGGATGCAGACAGGCTAAAAGAGATCGTCGTATATCCGAGTGCTCCGAGTAAAACGGATGAATTTCAGATCATCGCGAAAGAGGCGTTTATCTATATACGGAATAGGGATGAAACCGGACCCGGGCTACAACTGATGTCTGCCGGTCAGTTGTTTTGTACCGGTTGCGTTTGGAATTTGTCTGGCCTGGACTTAAGCAACTTGGATCTCAGTGGAGCAAATTTGTATAAAGGCGACTTAAGTGGGGCAAATTTGAGTGGAACAAACCTCACCAACGCAATGATGGGAAAGGCAGATTTGAGCTCCGCAATCTTGAAGAGAGCAAACTTATCTGGAACGGATCTGGCCGGAGCTAATTTGAGCGAGGCAAATTTGTCTAACGCTACCGGTGAAGGTACAAATTTTACTAAGACAAATTTTTATGGCACGAATTTAACGGGTGTAATCATGCACAACGTGGATTTGCTGCAGGCGAAATTTGATCATGCTGCTAAGTTAAAAGACATCTCAGTTACTTTCCGGGTCTATGACAGTAACGTCAAAAACGATGGGATACATGACAATGACGACGAAGACATTGCGGTACATGACAGTGACGACGAGAACTGTTCAAGCGATATGGTATATGAATGGGATGAGATGCTCAACCATCTGGCTAACCCAGAAAGTGGCAGTCTGTTGACTGTTATTGATAGTATCGGTAACCAAGAGCGGAATAAACAAGGGAAAGTGGTTAAGCTAGACATGATGCATCAGCTTATTAAGCATATAAAATATGCGATTAAAAACAAAAATTTTTATATGGAGAATTTCGATAAACCATTGATGGATATTTTTACCGCGAATCCTATCTATTTTAACGACCCCCTCATCCGTGCTTTTATCAAAGAAGCTATTGTGCCTGTCCGAATAAAGCGAGCGAACCAGGCTACGTTAAAGTTTTATGGCGACCCCGAGCTTCACCTGCTGTTAGACGTAGTTAAACTACACGAACAGCAGGCACAATTTATGCTCGACTGCAATAATTTCTTTCTGCAGTTAATGCTGCAGAGCACAGAAAAAGAGTGTGCACCTGAGACCCAACAATTAGCGCAGCAGCTCTACGTGCAGTATTTAGGTCTACCGTACTTGAAGGGCGTTAGCGAGCTGATCGAGAACGTCACCGGCGGTGATATTCGTCTAATTGATGGTTTGGAAGAGCATATGACGACGGGGGACGAATTACCGGCCGGTGCCTGCTTTGCCTTTGTTAAGAACGTTGAAGATACTAACCATGTTTTGATTTTAGATCGCATCCAATTCCACGCCATGCAACGCTTAGACTCGAGTGATGGCGAGTGCCGGTACGAGGCGCTTTGTTATGCAAAACGCTCCGCTCAACAAGAATTAGTCTTGGTACTGCCGGCTGAGCAATCACTTCCGGACATAGTTAGCGTGTTTTCTTTATTTGAGAATGCCTACCAATTCAAAATAAACAATGCGACCTTCCCCCAACTTTTTACCATAATCAATCTGAACTACGACAATAAGAACCAAGACCCGGATTACCTGAGCAAAGATTACACATCGCTATTTCTACAAGCATTAAGCTCGCCCCAATGCACGACCAAATTATGCGATGCACAGGATCAGTTAACCCTCACCGCCATTTTTAACCCTCTGCTCGTAGAGTATCCGCTAGGAATAAATACCTACTTAGCGCCGGTGAATATTACGGGTACGCATTATGCTGACTTGATAAACTTGTATCGCCTCTCCACTTCAACTGCAATAACGAAAGCGCAAACGCTGTTTTGTCTGGCCGCTGTATTTGCTAAATATTCTTCTTCCTATCTCTTTGGTAATGAGATCGAATCACCTCAAGCACTGCGCGCCTACGCCGTAGCGCTCCTGGTAAAAGCCTATGAGTTGGATTCGAGCATATTTGGTGGTGATCAAAAAACGGCAGAAAAGAATTTTACTGGTTGGGTGCAAAAGATGCTGGGCGGTAAAGATCCCGATGGAAGGGCGGTTTTTACTTGCAGTGCAGTGACATCGGGGGAAATGTTAAGACATGCCCAGCAGCAAAAAAGCTTTAATGCCATTGCGGTTAAAATGAAGCCACCAGGATGGTAACCAGTTAATCGGTTATTTCATTGTCACCCCGCCAAGGATAGCAACGTCCTAGACCAAATCGAGAGGGGTTTTCCAAGGTTGATTTAAAAAATTAGCGTAAAACTTCACGGAAAATGGCTGGTAGTAAAGCTCTAAAAAGTTAAGCACCCGTGGCCAGGCAATCAAAAAGAAAAGAGTAAGCGGCTCGAAAATGGAGCGCGATGTTTTTGGTGGGCTTGCCAATGCATTGAGCACGGCTTCGCTTCCTATACTAAGGGCCAGCTTCCGCAAGCCATAAAGTGCGTCATCTATCGCTTGCAGACTGCATAGTTAATTACCTTCTATAAAATTAGGCTGCCTGACTACTTGCCCCAATCTGAAACCTGTCTTGAACTTTCTATTGTTTGTCCTTCCCCCATACGCTCGCGCCTGGCTCTTTCTCTTTCGTATTCAGACATCAAAAAGCATTCCTTAACCTGTGTCGAAAGTGGGGGTAAGCCAAATGATTGGGCAAGTTGAAAGATACTACGTTTCCTTCCTTGTCGCTCCGCCAATCCCGCGTACACAATGGCAAGTTCTTCATGGCTTTTTTTCTTTGGGTTATCGTAAGGGAGGAAATATTTATTTTCTTTAAATATTTTTGCTAATGCAAAAGATGAATTTGCGTCCCCCAATTCTGAGGCTAGCTTTAAATGGCTTACACAAGCTGCTTCGTTATATTCTTGAGTATTTCTATTCAGCTTATTCCTAGTAACCGGAAAAAAAATACTTGAGCCAGATTTGGATTTTCCGGACTCTTGAATTCTCAGTGCGTTTTGCCGAGAAGTCTCCGCCAGCTCAACATTTATTTTTATCTGTTGGTCTATTAAGGTCGCGGGCTTATCAATTCCAGTAAACAATCTAAGGAAGAGCTTGTTTATTTTATATTCTCGAACAACTCTGTCAAACTTCTGTTCGTGACGGATGTATAAATATTCTGTGGTGGCCAATTTTATCCATTGTTTATATGCTTCAAGCTGTACTTCAAATGGTTCGTCACCGGCAATAAGTTCAGAATAAAGGCTTTTGGATTCCTCAACCTTAATTTTGGCCTCATCATTTTTACCTTCTCGTACCAACAATTCGCTCTGTAACAGGCTTGCGACTGCCTGCTGCATCTTTTGAGAAGTCGACGTGGATACCTTTGCAAATACCAAAGGGAATCTAGACAGTGCGGATTGAGAATCGACTTTTGACATGTTCATGTTAGGAAGCTCCTACTAATTTTACGTAAATTAAGGCTAGTTGCGATAATTGCGACCTTCGCACAAATTATTGCGCTTGAGAAATGTACTGATTTTGCTCGAGTAGAGATACTTCCGAATTTTCGGGGCGATTATAACGGCATGCTATCTCCCACTATTTGTTACTTTAGCGGGATTGTCTGTCCATTTGGTACTGCCACTGCAGTAATACTGTTTTGTGGGCTACCTTCAATCACACGATCTGAATAAATAAGATAAACAAGGGCATTTCGCTTTGTGTCGACCATCCTGACTACTCGTATTTTCTTGAACAAAATTGATGCGCGTTCTGAAAATACTTCTTCCTGTTTAGGTAGCTTTCCTGTAAAGCTAATGGGACCCACCTGGCGGCAGTCCACAGACGCTTCGGCTTTGTCTTCTGCCAGTCCAAACGCCCCAGCAATGCCTCCGGTTTTTGCGCGCGATATGTAACACGCTACGCCCTTGACCCTTGGATCATCAAACGCTTCAGCAATTATTTTATGGTCGGGTCCTATGAATTTGAATACGGTATCTACGGATCCAATCGTTTCAGCGTGCAGGGAGGAGGTGAGTGTAAGCAATGCAGTGGAGATTAAAATTCGAAGTTTCAATTTAAGTCCTTAAAGTCTATTAAAAATAAAAGACGGAACCTGATTAAATAAAAAGTTCCATTTATTTGATCGTGCATCTTACCGCTAAATTTCATTTGAAACTAGGAGAGCTAATATATGAAACGAATTGGACGAGCAAAATTGAATTCACGGGCAAATTTATTTTTTTTTTGCGGAGTCACTTTTCTAGCCGGTGGATAACTTATCAGATACCCTATTAATACATACCAACCATTCACGGAGATTAAAATGTGCATTCAATTTTTACTCGAGCCCGCAAAAGATTCTGCCACGCTTGCGTGGTTTGCTCCCGGCAGTTTATCTTTAGAATTGGCCAAAGGGCTACCGGCTGCTTTTGTCGCGCTGATAGTGGGTGGCATAGCAGCTGGCATAGCTTGGCGACAATATGGGGCAGCTAAAGCCAAATTAAAATTTGATTTGTTTGATAGGCGTTGCTCCAATTTTTGAAAAAACATGGGCATATCTGTCTGACGTTAGTAGAGACGATTGCTCAAAGGCTCCGATGCTGGATTTTAGCGATTGTATCCCTGAAGCCAGCTTTCTGTTTGATTCAAGCATGGAAGAATACTTGCGCGAGATCACAGACAAGAGCAGTGAACTAGGGTCTGCTAGGCGCGAGGTGAATAGTGACAGGAAAAGTGAGGAAGACGAAAAAAAGTGTATCGACCTTGAAACTTGGTTCGAAAAACAGGCTAAGACTGGCGCTAAACAGAAGTTTTCAGTGTGGTTGAATTTTGAAGAATGGAAATAAGTTAAGACAGACGAAAACGGTCAAAGCAGGGGGGTGACGCATCCCATTTGTCCAGTTCTCGCCAGACTTAGGAGTTTGCGTCGTCTTATAATACATTCCCCAATCCAAAAAATTTTCATAACCTAAGTTTTGATTACCGGAATTTCAATAACACGAAACAACCTTAAAGGGAAGAAAATTCGAATTTACTTGTAGCTTTATTGTGTTAACAGAGTAAGTAAAATAAAAAGTTAGAATTCTGTAAGCCTCAAAAAAAATGAAGTAGTGTTTTTAACAATATGTCACTATAGAAGAAATAGGTAAGCCACTAGTTTCCCGAAAGATTGGGCGAGCTTTCTGAATAAGTGGTGAAGAAACCTGTCGATAAACAATACCATCTTTTAATCTCACCAGCCAATTAAGTAAGGAAGATAATGAATTTTATAACCAATTCTTGCAATAGTAATCAAGTCATTCCCGCTTTTACCAATCAATCTCAAGCTAATCCTGCTCTGGAGAATAATGTAACGAGTAAGGAGGAGGTAGTAGCGCTCATAGGACAAGATAACTATGAGGAAACCCGTAATCCTTGTCAAAATTTTGTAAGACATGTTATCAACAGAGGACATTTTATTCCAACTGACTTAATTACCATTAAAGGATGGGATTTTTCGCTAGAAGGAGAAACGTCTGAAGACGTTAAGCTACCGAGAAATGTAAAGCTGGAAGCATGTCAGGTTATTAAAGGCCGTGTCGCATTTTATCAAGGTGAACTGACAGCCAGCGTAGCCGATGCGGTAGCAGTTGCCGCGGGACCCGGGGCAGTCGCGAAGGCCAGTGCTGACAAAGCATGCGCATTCGCAAACGTACGCGGTTCAAAAGCAGAGGCTAGCGCAGAAGGTGCAGGAGCAGTTGCTTGGGTAGACGGCGCAACAGCAGAGGCCAATGCAGACGGTGCGATAGCAATGGCTCGAAGAGCGGCTGCGGTGGCACAGGCAACTGTAGACGGCGCATTAGCATGTGCCATCGCACACGATTCGATAGCAATTGCTAATGCAGCGGGTGCACGAGCAGTCGCCAAAGCAGGCGGCGCCATAGCGATCGCGAGTGCATCGGGCGCAACGGCAGAAGCCGACGCTTTCGAAGCAAGGGCAGAGGCTCGCGCAAATGGTGCCTTAGCAATCGCCAGTGAGCCCGGTGCAGTGGCAGAGGCTCTTATATTCGGTGCAAGGGCAGAGGCTTCTGTATTCGGTGCAAGGGCAATCGCTCGAGCCATTGGTACAATTGCCGTCCGAGATGGAGGACCAAGAAGAACGGTATTAGATGCAAGGAGAGAAGGAGCAAGACAAAATCCCCTATATGAAGGAATCACTAATTCTAATTCGACGTATCTCCAAAGTAGTGAAAATCAAATAAAAGCTGAATACAATAAACAAGGAGGTCTTCGAAATGTGTTTTCTGACCAAGAACCTAATGAAGAACAGATTGAAGAAATAATTTTCATTATCAATATGAATCTCACCGCACTTAAATCCAATGATGGGATGAGGGTGGGAAAGAGATCTATAAATTTACCACAAGGTCGCGACAATATTACTTTTATAGAATTCGATTCCGCTGAAAATATTGAATGGTGTCTTTTAAAGCAGGGAGGGAATAATTACAATTTTATTACTTCCGGTACAGCAAAAAATCTTATTGAAAGCGGCAACCTGCACCCTATTAGTCGTGAAAGATTAACGCATACAGATTTCATTCGGGGGCAAGCGGTATTAGATTTGTTTAACTTGCAGGCGAACGCTTTCTTATCCAGTTAAGGATTTTCACGCTCATCCAAGAATGGGCTCTAGTGCGTTAAGTTTGAAAACAGGAAAAAGCCGTTGGCTTATTGCCTTTCAAATAAGAAAAAAATGAACAATTCCACTATAAAACATAGGCGATTTCCTTTAGATTGTTTGGGGTAATCGCCTGTCGTTTCTAGATAGCTAAAGGCGATTTAGATTAGGTAAAAGCAAAGGCGTGAGCGTGCTTGTAGCCTCGTCAGTGTGGAACAGCAAGTAGCATGCCGCAGCACACTCTTCCAACCAGTTAGGTTCAACTTTTCTGCATTATTTTCAGACAGGAGAAAATCGTTAAATACTCCTGTCATTGTATTGGTTGCATACTCATCCAGTACTTTTTCCTATTTCTAAAAATGTCACAACAGCCCGATGGGGGAACCTTTTTGCTAACTCAGGAGGAAACTCCAAAGGGCTACTAAGGTTCAGGCAGCTACCAATGTCGAGGAAGCTTACAGCATGTTAATTCCTTTATTTTTAAGATGCCTGCATCGGATTTAGAAAATTTCTTGGCAAGAAAATAGGTTCAATGATTTTTACGATAGTCGCGATCCATTTGATAAAGTTGTTCCGCTCTTTTGGCGATGTCTTCAAATGTAAGTCCATTTTTATTTCTGCTTCGTAATGCATCTTCGCTCAAGTCCAAAATATCTGCCATATATCTTAACTCATGATATTCGTTTAGTTTTGAAACAAACGCTTCGTGTCCTTCTTTCAGCCCCAACTTAATAATTTCCTTACTGAACGCGGCCTCTTCTAATGCAGCCTTTGAATAACCACAAATCCCCAGTTGATCCAAGGTCAGCAATCCGTCGCTAAGGGCGTCTCGAACTGCCTTATTGCAAAGGTTATCTAGACCTAAGATGGTGGTAATTGTGATTTCAACAAGCTGCCTGCTGGAGATTATTCCACTTGCAAGAGGTTCATAAATATGTTTTAAATAATAGGGTAGATTAACGGGAATGCTAACATCGGTGCAAAATTGTGTTAATTGCTCGATTGTCATTAGCTCATCCGCAAGTAACGTTATTGCATGCTCAACGCCATCTTCTTCAGGATACAAAGTATTATTTAGCCGGTGGTAGTTCAGATAGTTATTGGCTGACGCCAATTCCATCGCATTGCGGGCATTGGTTCTTTTTTGAATCTCTTGTTGCGTAGTCGACGTCGCGTTGTCCAATCGCCTAATTGCCAAGGGGCTATCAATATGGTGTAATTTTAAAAAATTCCGTCCGCTCTGGGTTTTGGAAAGCGAGTGATCCGCCAAACTCTCAATAAACGTCTCGGCCATTTTTTTGGGGCCTATAAATTCTTCAATGTTCCTCGCTATAGGTTCAATTATTGATTGCCAGGAGGAGGGGAAAAAAGACACCACTTTGGAGACCAAAAAATCGGGCTTTTGCGCCATTCTATAAGACCGCTCATTATTAAACTTATCCGTTTTAGCAAGGTTTAACTTTTCTTCAAAAGACAAAAGTTTATTAATTTCTCTCTGGATATCATCGGGCAATCTTTCATCGAAAAACATCTGTTTTTCTTCCCTAGTACTGATATCGATTGCGTTGCCACGTCTAACGCTATCTCTTAAGGTATGTTCAGCGAGCGTATTTTGGTTTTCAAGTGATTCTTCTCCTGTTTCAAGGATATGTGCTTCTAATGCGGGATTTTCTATAATTGACAAGTCGTAATTTCCGCTGGCTATTCTCTGGGTGTCTGAAGGTACAGTTTTGGCACTATTTATAGGTAACATAATTCAATTTCCTTAGGGATAGATAATAAATAAATCTAACGAATATCAGCGGTTTTGAACCTACGCGTTGTTTGGTCGCCTAATTCATGTACTTTTAAGTTGGTTTGATTATTGCATCCAGCAACTTTGCCGTCATCCGTAGTTTCCACAATCCCCAAAAAGTCTGCTTATCAATATTTCTCGTTAAATAACACCGGCTATTCGCCATCTTGTTGACCCGCCTAACTCATGACAGCGGGGGAGTTTTGGGAGTGGGTCGCAGCGTTATGGTGTTTGTAGCGTAATGTCTACTGTTCGAAAACCTATTCGGTTCGAGTGGGATTTCGTTAGGCCCATTAATACCAGCTCGCAGATACCAGCTCGCAGGTAAGTCAAAAAGGGTGCGAATGATGAGCTGATGTTTTTGTATGTCACGGCTATGGGCGTCCCAACTTTAATGAGTAACCAATATGCGGAAAAAGGCTTCTACATTGATGAGCTGATGTCATAGTCTCGGGGCCTACATGTCAGCCGATTAGGCGTCGGACAAAAAAGATTTTGCCATTGGCAAACCATCGCCAGTGCGTTGAAAATCAGCCGAATTTTAACTGCAGTGCAGCGCAAGAAAATACGAGAGGTCAGCGAGATGGCAGGGAGAAAGTAAATAGGTAGTTTAACTCGCCGTCCTTACGCATGGTTAGTGCACATAATATCGTTGCCTGGCAATTTGACAAGGTGACGGTTGTGATTAGTTATAAAGGTAGGTAGCTATGGATTTGGGGTATTTATTATTTACGTACACCCAAACGGGGACTCGTGCGTTAATATCTGAAGTAAAACAAAGATAATTCATCACGGTCCCAGGTCCCAGCTTTAGCTGCTCCGGCATGCTTACCCAGCATGTCGTTTCTTATTTAATCTAGTTCTTATTCAACTCAATCCAGTTACCAATCTCCGGCAGACGTTGTGCACGCATTTTTATTTGAAAGTTAATATCAGCTATGGCCGTGTTGGTGCTGCTTTGAGCATTCGGGACTATATGTGCTTTTGCGTAAGCCTGCAGTTTTTCTATCATTGCTGGATCGGCTGAACGGCTCGCAATTTTTGGTATAAATTGATTACGAGAATTGCCACTCACTAACTGCTGCACATGTGTTAGATGTTTAATAGCGAAATCAAACGCTAAGTCAGGGTGCAAATACGCCACTTTACTGATCATGCCTGGGCTTGTGGTGGCACCAGGTTCATCGGTAATAGCAATTTCTAAAGCTCGGCTGGCCAAAACGGGGTCCTGACTGGAGGCAAGTAGGATGTAACGCTGTTCTTTCATCATCGACGATTTTTCAGCCTTTGCAGCCGCGTGTAATTGATCCCACGCTACAACATCAGCATGCAAGGCCACCACCCGCAAAATGACCTTACGCAATTCCACCGGAAACTCAATTCCTTGCGCTGCGTACCGCCGGTTTGCTTCAGCGATCGTTTGGGTGTCCCTTAATTGGCTTAACACATCAATTAATTGCTCGCGCAGATTTGCTACGGCGGTAGTGTCGTCCGGACGCGCATTCCATCCGATGTGCGCCAATACAGGAGCTAAGCGCGCAATGGCAAATTGACTGAACTGTTGTTGATGCTTAGGGTTTCCTTGATAGTTGAGATAAATAGTCCTGTAAACTTCTGCAATTGTTTTCCAAATGTTTGGGTTTGCCTTGGTGGAAGTGGCATTAGCCAAATTCAAAAAATCAGTTATAGGTTGCTTACCGGCGAGACCTAGCGCCCAGGAATCGACCAACAAACTAAGCTGATCGATAGGTGCCATCATTGAAAAACGGTTCGCCAACGCAGCAAATTGTTTTGGTGCATACAACGTGCGGAAATAACCAGCTCGTCCTGCATTAATAATGACTGGGCCACAACCGGCAAGATGCATCTTTGCTTTACCCTTAGTGACCAAAGTTTGTGTTGTGTTCCCATTGTCAAGTAATTGCGCTGTGACCGGAACGCGCCAGCCCAACGGCTTTTTGTCCCACTGATCACGACTAAATTCACTCTGAGTTAAATAAACCGTGGTTTTGCCGTCTTTGCAGCGAACATTGTCTACCACTATCATCGGTATGCCTGGTTGCAAGGTGAAGTCATGGGCGATGGCGGTGATGGGTATAATCCCTGTTTTTGTAGCGATCTGATTTCTGTTATTTGCGACCTTATTTGCTTCCTCTATTGCACGCCAAAAATCATCTGAAGTCGTATTGCCATAGGCATGTTTTTTCATATAGATACGCACGCCTTCACGCCATGTGTCAGCGCCAACGTAGTTTTCTAACATACGGATGACAGCCTCTCCTTTTTGGTAGGTGATGCCATCAAATGCCTGTTCAGCTTGTTCCACCGAGTCAATGTGTTGCACAACCGGATGTGTGGTGGATAACGAATCTAATTTCATTGCCGCTTCCTGCACATCAACAGCCGCCAAGTGGGTCGACCATTCAGGGTGCAAACGTTCAGCCATATGGCTTTCCATCCAAGAAGCAAACCCTTCGTTCAACCATAAATCATCCCACCAATGCATGGTGACCAAATTTCCAAACCACTGATGCGCCATTTCATGCGCCACTATGATAAAAGCTCTTTCCCTGTCCTTTTGCGTAAAATTAGTCGGATCAAGCAGCATATTTTGCTCAAAAGTTAAAATAGCACCCCAGTTTTCCATAGCAGAAAAAAATGAGCTGCTGCCCGGTGCAGCAATATTATCGAGTTTGGGCAAAGGATATAGCACAGCAAAATAATCGTTATATTTCTGCAGAAGTTCTTTAGACGCCGTAAATGCAAAATCTGCTTGCGTCAACACCCCTTTCTGGGTGACCACACCTACTTGCGTGCCGTTGATGTCGGCACTGACACGTTCAAAATCTCCCAAACCGAAGAACAACAGATAAGTCGACATTCTAGGCGTGGTGGCAAAAGTAATGAGGCTACGGCCCTCCGATAAGTCTTCCTTGCGAACAATCGGCATATTGCTCACTGCCATTTCATCACGGGAGATAATAGCTTCTAAATCGAATGTAGCTTTATATGCTGGTTCATCCCAGGAAGGAATAAAGCGCCGTGCATCGGCCGTTTCAAACTGCGTATAGAGCGCACGTTTAGGTCCATTTGAAGTATCGTACTCAATATAAAATAGTCCACTGGCCTGTTTCTCGATAAGGCCAGAGTACGCTATGGACAAGGCGTACTGGCCAACCGCGATTGTGTGCGCAAATTCAAAACTAGCTGTTTGTTTTTCAACATTTACGTTGATTTTTGTGGGCATTACTTCCTGAGGGTGCTCAGCAGAACGTAACTTAACCCCTTGAAATGTCAAATTAGTTGCATTCAACGTAATGCTAGAAGTAGGTTCAAGTACGTCAATATGAATAGTGACGTTAGAAGTAAAATTCGCCTTGACTGCATTTGGGACAAACGACACCTTGTAATGTGTCGGGCGAATAGAACGGGGAAGTTGCGTGGTCGTCTGGATTACTACCAACCTGTGGGGAAAATGGTCTGCTGGGTTATGCCGAGACTGCGCGGAGGCGCTAGAAAATATGGGAAATAGGCAGGTGATAACGACAACCAAATAAATGAAATATTGGCGCATGAAATTCTCTCAATAGAGGGGTTACGTTACAAGGTGGCCTCAGGCTATTACCCGCGGAACTCGGCAGTATACTATTTCAGGGCGTTATCGACCCGTTTACTTCTAATTTTTTATAACACTGACAGAGTTTTAGGAGGCTTTGGTTAAGATAATTAGACCTATCCCTTATATTTCGCTCCGAGAATACATCCAGAAGCACTGCGGTTGCCTTTAAAGTGACAGGAGACAAAGTTTAAGCGTATTCGGATCGCCGACAGGTAAGCCCTATCCGAAAACATAGCCGAGGCAAAAAATAGACGGAATTTTCAACACAAAAAATTATTCGAAATAACACATGAGGGAAATTTTCGAGAGCGTTGACTTGGGGCGACTTACCGACTAGCCTACATTTTTAAAAAAAGCTTTAATATTTCTTTGTAGAGACATTCAAATTTAAAAGAATATATTCTGAATTTTGATAGACCAATATTATTAACTACTTACGGTAATTAAAAATTAACAATATATAAAGGAGTACTATACGATGCAAGGTAACGCTAAAGTGCAACAAAAAATTATCTTACCAAAGAATTGGATTAGTTATGAAGATAAATTGGTAGATGCTATTAAGAAAAATGATATCAAACAAATCAAATTTTATCTTGAAGTGCGGCAAAAAGGGAAGGAACCCATTGTAAGCTTAAGTTACAAGGATAACCAGGGTAGAAATGTTTTACATATAGCTGTAGAAAATGACGGGTCGGAAGATGTCATCCATCTTTTAATTAAAATGAATATAGACGTCAATGCTAAAGATAACTTAGGCTATACTCCATTTCATCTGGCGATTAAACTTAATAAAACGAAACTAGCAAAAGAATTATTTTATTCACCTCGAGTCAATGTAAATACAATACATAACGAAAAACGATCTACTTTAGACAGTGCTATTTCTCGAAGAAATGAGGAAATAATCGTATTATTATTAAATTACCAACCCAGTATTGTACAAAATTATGATGATGTAAAAAGAATAAAAGTTTATGAAAATTTACTTAAGATGGCTTTAGAAAGCGACAATGTTACGTTATTCAAAGAGATTATTGTGAAATATCGGCCATTAAATCAGGAAGCCTTAGAAGATTTGCCAAAAAAATCAAAAATCAAAAACTTATTATCTTATAGTCCTGGCAAAACGTATGAAGATGTACAATTTAATCTTTTTCAACCAGAACATAATTCTGCACTTCTAGAAGACTTGTTTTATGACCAAGCTTGTAGCAGTGAAGCAACTAGTTCAGAAAGCACCGATTCTGAAAATGAGAGATATCAGGTTTTGAATGAAAATAAAGATGAAAAAAATAAGACATTGTTCAGAGGATTTCATTTTAGTCCCAAGCATCTCCCTACTACTGAGAAAAGAAATGGTGTGATCAATTCTAATCACGACAAACCTGTGTATAGTTTAGCTACTACTAAACTTGCTGAGGATCAAGGGAAAACTTTAGAGAGAGCAGATGAATTGGTTAAGGCTTATTTTGAGCTTTTAAAAATTACTCCTGATAAACGTGAATTCGACGAGAATTATACGAAAAGAGATCGCAAAGTGGCACAACAAATAAAGGAATTTGATACCCTTTATCATCGGTTTGTGCATGCCTATGTCAATCCTCATGGATACGATGACCTTTTTAATAAGGGTGGAGCACGACGTAACTTCAATTTTTATAGCGATAATAATCCAACACTTTCTACTACTCCTGACGGTTTAGTGTCCGCTGAATATGCAACAGGGAAGCGCATTACAGAAGTTGCTCGCTATTATCCTAAAGTGAGAAAAAGTACCGGCCATTTGAAACACCGTAGGCTAGGCTATGTAGAAATATATGCTATTTCAGAAGAATATTATAAAAAATATGCAATGGATGTAGATAAACTAAAAGAAGATAAGAAGATTTCTATTGCTCACAATCAAAGTTTTAATAAAGAAGTGGTTATAGAATCTTCGATCCCCAAAGAATTCATTTTAGGTTATCAAATATTTTGTTTACCCAGCTTCAATGCAGACTGGTCAGATTCTATTCTAAAACGTTATGGATTAAGTAATGAAGTATATAACTCCTATCGTAAAAGATTACGTAATGATTGGAATAATAGAACAACAATTTTGGAAGATATTGTTGTTATAGTAACTAAATATCAAGCACAACAAATGATAGCGTTGGTCAAAGCAAATGCAGATAAATATGGCCGAGATGAAAATAAAGTAAGTAAAGAGAAAAAGCTGAATTTGACCTCCACCGGCTCACATATCGCAAAATCCGGCTAAGCCGAGATTTTCTATTAGGACGGAGGCAAGCGAAGAGGTCCTATAATTTCAGGACTGAAAAATTAAAAGTATTGCTAAGTGCTGCCGGAATAAAAACGCTCCGAGAAAAATCGATCTCGGTTATTTATGCCAGAGAGATAATAGGGGGTCCGGTAGAACTACTTGGGTATATTAATGATTGGTAACAGACTTCGCACCAATCAACTTAGCCCTTTTAATTTATTTCAAGGTTAAGTTCCAATGTCTGTCCACTGGAGAAGCTGAAAATGGTTTGCAGGAGGAAAGCTGCAGACCAAAATCTTCATAACACAAAAAGTTCAGCTTGTTCATTCTCGTACACCGGTTGAAATCCTTGATCGTGCAAGCTTCGGCCACAACGACCCGTCCATTTGCGTTACTGAAAAAGTTTTATACAGGTCTTCTTCCCAAGGCATATGCAGATATTATTGTATGAAGTCTGACCCAACGTCACGATCTATTTATCTGCGGGAAGCTACTGATCAGCACCTCCAAAAAAATCTTACCCAAACTTTCTAAGATACTTCGGGGGCGAAGGGAAGTAAGGGGTCACACGAAACGAATTTTTTTACACGAATTAATTGAGCGAAGCCCGGACCCAAACACAGATTTAACTAACTATTACCCCGTCTAT
>JAJNBE010000088.1 GCA_021155915.1 Solimicrobium sp.
TTATCCCCAAAAACCCCCGCCGATTTAGGTCAGCGGGGGTTTTTGCTTTTAGGCCCTACTAATACCTGTCCCCTGGCATCGGATTCCTGAGCCGCACGCTGTTATTCTCAAAAAAACCCCGCTGATTTATTCAGAGAATTTTTTGGCTTTACTGATACCTGTCTTCTGTGATCTGATATCTGATACCGGAAAACTTTCCTTTACTAATGCCAACGAAAATTTTGCTTCTGAGAGGGTAGAGCCCAGAGACCGGTCACCGCAGACTGAGAGCAGCGTCATGAAGGACAATCCCTGATTCCTCTCGCTAGCTTAATAAAGGCTTGTGCCTCCCGGCTTTATACGCTTAGCGATTTCTGGCTGCTTTAGAATTGTTTTTTAGAAGTTATATTGGAATTTTTTTTATCCACGACACCGGAAATATCTTGAGTAAGACGATTAAATTTGCCCTTTAAGAAATCAACGCCCGCTTGAGGCTTTGCTAAATGCTGCAAATCAGCTCGATCTTTCCGTATTTGCATTGTATTGATGCCCATTCTTTTGTCTCGCCTTGCCGTCAGCTCTGTTAACACTTCGCCATCTCGATTGAAAGACCAGGCAAGCATGGGTTCGCCTAAAGGTAATTTGTCGCCAGGGCTGCCTTCATGCCCTGTATTCCACACATGCCATGTTTTACCATAGCTGTTCATCTTATTCTTCATTAACGGCTTTTCTGCAATAGCAGGAATACCTGGCGCCACTAGCTGCCCTAACAGAATTTCACCATTGTGAGGATGCCAATACACTTTTTCCTCATTTGGCAGAGATTCGAATAATTTTTCTGAAATAATATATTCGACTCCATTCATTCTGGCAGTTTTAGTATTGCCATCAAATAAAACACATTGCGCAAAATCCTCGTTCATTTGATGACAATAGTGATGTGTTTCCATTTGTAATTCAGGATGGTCTTTCATTGGATGAAAGCCATTTAGATAGATATCTAGTTCGCTCACCGGTGCATGATTTTGAAGGATTTTTGCTCCTACTTCGAGTGTTTTGGTCTGCGTTGATTTAGCTTCTCCTTCTAAAATTACCTGGTGGTTTGGTTTTTCCTGAGCCTGCGCCAACTGGTTAATAGCCAGATAAGTTAGCAGAGCACACGCGGTTTTATAAAATAAGTTCATACTATTTAATCCTTTCAAAAAGAAAAATAGAAAGTAAATATGAGGGCGATTTGCGAGGTGTGCACAACGCTAACTAGCTAGAAGGCGAGCCCATTTCGGCTAAGTGCCCGATTTCAAATACTAGAACTCGCCTAGACATTATCTCGTGCGAAACGTCGTATGTCTGTAAGAGAAGTGCGAGTGGGGATGTCGGCATAGACGAGTTCTTCCCAAGAAAACTGGATGAAATTGAGTAACAAATTTGTAGTGCTGTGTGAACTGTGCTTGCACAGCGTAGATAAATGTAGATAGCTTTTGCGATTTGCATTATAATTGCGACCCTGCACATAGTGACATGCGTTATTGGTTTATCTGCTAAGCGACGAAATGGGTGCTTAGCTCAGTTGGTAGAGCGGCGCCCTTACAAGGCGTAGGTCGGGAGTTCGAGCCTCTCAGCACCCACCAGATAAACTAATTAATACCAATTAATATGTGGGAGTGGTAGTTCAGTTGGTTAGAATACCGGCCTGTCACGCCGGGGGTCGCGGGTTCGAGTCCCGTCCACTCCGCCAAATAATGGATGCCCGCAAGGTAAAACTTGCGGGCATTTTTAATTGGTGTACCCAAAATAGGCGCACTCCTGAAGAGGCACGTCCTCCCGCAAGCTAATCACAGTAAGACCCAGCATTGAGAAGGCCGGAGCGGAGATTTTAGAACGGTCGTCGTGTCAGGTCATGTTCCCTATGCAGAACTCTATTACCGTCACGGAATAGTGTGGTGACAGCAAAGAAACCAGTCCGACGAGAAAAAATTTTTCCGGATTTGCGGTCTCAATATCCAAACATTTATTAAAAGGCTCCATAGAATCCAGGCCCTTCAGGGTTTTTGGCCGCTGTCGAACTTAAAGCCGTAAGACTTTTCTCATCAAATTAGGTTTTATCATTAACGATTAGCCTACATGATGCGTATCGCGGACTCTTGTAAAATCGGTATTTAAGCCATAGCTACATCTGCTTTTGCCTCCGAAAAGACGAGATTCCGTGATTGGATTTCGCCGCCAAGCGCAGCAACCAGATCATTAAG
This sequence comes from Solimicrobium sp., assembly GCA_021155915.1. Taxonomy (GTDB): domain Bacteria; phylum Pseudomonadota; class Gammaproteobacteria; order Burkholderiales; family Burkholderiaceae_D; genus Solimicrobium. Next base: position 2,226 of record JAJNBE010000088.1, read on the forward strand.
CAATAAATTAAGTTCGCCACACATTAATGCAAAATCCCCGTCCAATTTTTCATCCTCATGGTGTGATTCAGATTTTTCGGTCAATACATCTAAAGCCTGAAGACGTTTCACGGCTAGATTTTCGGTTAATACGAAAGAAACTTTATCTGCCCAAGTCAGCGCGAGTTTAGTGCATTGTTTTCCGCTAGCAATGTGACTGGCTATTTCTTGGGGATCCAGTGTATGACGAACGTAGCGAACAGTTGCCTTGGATTCGCCATTGGAACGCAGCTCGGTATCTTGGTCAATGGTAAATTCTGCTGGCGCTTCGCTGCCCGCAAGCCAGTCTGTCATTGCAGTAAGCGGAGATAAATTTACCCTTAAGCTTTCAATCGGTAATTGATTTATGCATTTCAAAAGCAGTTTGAGAACTTCGTCGGCGCGGGTGGGGCTAGAAGCGTCGATAACCAACCACCCATGTATGGGATCAATCCAGACGGAAGTCATGCGTTGAATGCTAAAGGCACGTGGGAGCAATTCTTCACCGACCTGTTCCTTGATCTCTTTTAGCAGTTTTCGACCTGGTTTGAACCCTTGTTGCTCTTCAATTTCTAGAGCACGCGCTTTGCTTACCTGATTGATTACGGAATTGGGTAGCAGTTTGCGTTCGGTAGATAATTGCAATAAAAGCTGCCGATTTACGCTGTGGACTAATTCTCCATTTTCACGAGGTGCAATCCAACCCTGGCTCTGCATTTCTGAGTTGGCGCACGGTTGAAAAGATTGCGTAGAAAGCTGTGCGTTTAATTCTTGGAGATCAAATTTCCAAGGTCTAGGAAGACGATAAATTTGGAGGTTCTTAAACCACATAGATAAGCCAATAAAAAATTTCTATTGTAACCTATCATGATGGAATTAGCCTGACCCCAGTTAAGCCTAATAAGAGCAATCGCCTTCTTATAATTGCCACAGATCCAGCCTACTATTGGCATTGAAAAAATTTGGAAGCTGGTGAGCAACCGAACGATAAATGATATTTGCAGCTTACGGAAAACTTTGTGGAACAGAGGTTACCGTTGTTTCAGGCAATTTTCCTCCGCAGGAATTACTGCCCAGTCTATTTCAACTTGTGGTCCCTTTACTTTTTTGGTCCAGGGTATGGTTAGATGGCCCTGGTATCTACTCCGCTTTTGTAGCTCGATTAATCGCGTAGGCACTGTCGCATGGATCGAGGTTTTCGGACTACGATCAATCACAACCAACATGCCGCATCGCATATTGGTGTCTGATTTGACCCAGGGCGATATAGTGTAGTCCCCATTAATAAGGATTTTGATATTTTGTGGTGCATGCATGGCAATATTGCCTCCGGTCCAGGTATCTCCAGCAATTAAGGTAAGTGGCGTCTGATTATAATTTGCCCATATGGATAGTAATTGATTGGAAACTTCTCGTCCGGGATAGGTCGACCGTGCAGCGTGTCCGGCTCCTTGCGCAAGTGGTCCGCTCACAATAGCAAAGCCAACACTGCTAATGATTTGCAAGGTGATTACAATTATGATTGTACGGCGTAGCAGTTGGCTAGAATCTGGCAAAAGCCTCCAGCTATAAAAACCAAAGAGTAGAAAAAATGTAGTTGCCCAACTTGCGTTTAGCGGCATTTTAAAAATAAGCGCGAATAACAGGGTGAATACTGAAGGACCGATACCGATAATAAGCAAGAAAAGACGGTCTGATGGGGCAAGTTGGTTGAAAATCGTTATAGGTAATGCAGACTGTGCGGGCTGTTTAATTGACTGCGAGTGAGATTTACTTCTATTCCAAAAAATTAGAAGAGTTAATGCAAATAAAAACGGTGCGATCCGCCCGAGGCTGGTGACTATAAATCGACGAAGAGTAATGAGCTGTTCCAAACGAGTAACATCTTTATTGATGGAATTGTTGGCATAACTCAATGGATTACTGTCACTACTGATTTGTTGGCTTAACCAGAAAATGTGGGGAGCTATTAACAGTAAGAATATTAGACTGGCAACAGCAATACCCTGCCAGGTGGCTTTTTGCTTGATTTTTCCTGCGCTCAATAAATACACAAAAAAGCAAAAAAACTGAATCAAAGCGCTGTATTTAGTTAGTATCGCAAATCCACTGAACACACCTAACCATGCCCAGTCGGCCAACCGTTGATGGCGTACCGCACGATAAAACATCCATACCGCACCAGCAATTGACCAGAGTTGCATGGTGTTGTGATTACTCACTATTCCTTGTGATGTGAAATAAGCGATCGTTGATGAAAGTAACACGGCTACCAATGAATAACTACTCTGCCTGGCTGTCACCTCAGGATGAAAACCAAATTCGCAACCGAGTTTCCAGACGAAAAACAGTGCTAATACTACACTCAGCTGGCCTGTGAAAAAGGTCAGCCACACAGAAGGTCCGAAAATAGCAATCATTCCGTGCATTACCCAGGAAGGCACTGGTGGATGCTTGAAATAACCCCATTCTAGAGAATTACTCCAAACGATTTCTTCGATATTATCTAAGCCGGGAGCACTGTGACTGATGTCACCCAGCGTACTCCAAAGGATCAGATGTAGTAGTAATAAAAGAAGAACTAGAGGAAGAAGATTGCTTGCACCGGGCGAAGCGCCTAGTGTGAATGGAATTCGTTTAGTCGGATTGTTATTTGGCATTTCTATTTGTCAGCTCATAAGAAACCAGCTTTTGCCGAAAAAAGTTGGTCAACATGACTTAATGTTGTTACTTTAAACAATTTTTCTTCGCGGGAATCACGCCCCAATCTACTTCCACTTGTGGCCCATTAGACTTATTTGTCCACGGAATTGTTAGATGGCCCTTATGACTACTTAAATTTCGTAAATCAATTAAGCCGGCAGGTACTGGTTCGCTGCCCACGGTATGATCAACCACAACTAACATTCCGCATCGAATATCGGTATTTCTGATCCAGGGTGATCTCGTGTAGTCTCCATCAATTAGAATTTGGATTTTATGTGGCGCATGGATGGCAATAGCGCCTGCTGTCCAGGTATCTCCTGCGATTAAGGTAAGTGGGGTCTCGTTATAATGAGTCCAAATGGATAGGAATTGGTTGGAAACTTCCTTGCTGGGATAAATCGAGCGAGTAGCGCGTCCAACTTGTTGTGCAATTGGACCACGCACGGCAGCAAAACCAATACTGCTAATCATTTGTAAGATAATTACAATTACGATCGTGCGGCGAAGCAGTGGGCCGAACTCAGACAAAATCCCCCAGCTAAAAAAACCAAATAGCAGAAAAAAAGTACTTGCCCAACTGGCATTCAGCGGCATTTTAAAAATAAGCGCGAACAACAGTGTGAATGCTAATGGACCGATACCGATAATAAGCAAGAAAAGACGATCTGATGAGGCAAGATGACTAAGAATCGTCTCAGTTGATTTTAGTTGTGCTGCCGGCACCGACTGGCTGCTTGCCTGTGGGTCAGATCCCTTTTTATTCCAAAAAATTAGGAGGCTTAATGCAATTAAAAATGGCGCGATACGGCCGATGCTGTTGAATAAAAACCGACGAATGTTAATAAGATGTTCCAGACGCGTAAAGTCTTTATTAAGGGAATGGTTGGCATAACTTAGCGGATTGCTTCCACTACTGCCTTGTTGACTCAACCAAAAAATGTGAGGCGCTACCAACAGTAAAAATATCAAAATTGCAACAGCTATGCCCTGCCAAGTAGCCTTTTGCTTGAGTTTACCTGCGCTGAAGAGGTACACAAAAAAGCAAAAAAATTGTATTAAGGCGCTGTACTTAGTCAGCATTGCAAATCCGCTAAACATGCCTAACCATGCCCAGTCGGATAATCGTTGATGGCGTATAGCACGATAGAACATCCATATAGCACCAGCAATAGACCATAACTGCATAGTATTGTGATTAGGCATGACTCCCTGCACCGTGAAATAGAAAATTGTGGAGGTAAGTAGCATAGCCACAAGCGAATAACTTTTCTGTTTAGTGCGTGCGGCGGGATGAAAAGAAAACTCGCAGCCGAGCTTCCAGATAAAAAATAGTGCGAAAACGACGCTAAGTTGGCCAGTAATGAAGGTTAACCAAGCGGACTGTCCAAACAAGCTGATCATTCCATGCATTATCCAAGAAGGAAGCGGGGGATGTTTATAATAGCCCCATTCCAGTGAATCACTCCATACCAACTCTTCCATGTTATCCCAAGCGGGTGAGTTATGGCTGATGCCGGCTAAGCCGCTCCAAAGGACTAAATGTAATAGTAATAAAAGCAGAACCAGCGGAATTAGGTTGTTTGGGCGCGACAAAGTGCCTGGCGAGAACCGATTCCGGATAGTCAAATTAAGTAGGGACATTGATTATAGTCTCGGAAAGTCGTTTTATTGCGAGTTGGTATTTTTGCAAAAGCACGGGAAATGCTGGCGAGTTGAAAAACCTAAATTCTACCATGCGTGCCGGTCCGATCTCGTCAGGAACTGAAAAGTAGGAGGCCGGGTGACACATCAATAACGCATTAGATTGGCCGCTAATTTGAATATGCTGTAACCAACATTCAAATAACGCAGCATAGTTTAGAGTATGGAAATCATACACCCCTAGAAATCCGCTATTACTCCTTATTTTATTTTGGCGTAATTGCTTTTTCAGGGTTACACCACCCAGTAATTTTAATAGCAGAGCTTTTCCACCAAGATGGGTGCTAATCGGAACGGTATTGCGCACCCAAGGTAACTTGTTTCCATAACGATGGGTTAGCACTTTTTGCATTATGTGGCGGATAATTGGTAATTGATGCACATGTTGATGACCGTCAATAAACGTAGGCGCTTGCTTCATGCTCTGTTCAAACGCGTCGCATTGTCGGTGAAATTGCATTTCTAAGGTAGTTGCGTTAACTTGGCGCAAGTAAGCCTGTCTAATTAGCGAAGGCAGCGAGTAGTTGACTGCCTTGTTACCGAAATTTTCTGTTAAATTAAAATGCAGTCCAAAATCAGCCACGTCTTGAAAATCGAGTAGCCTGGGCGCATTAGTTGGCCATCGTGGAGAGCCTGTCATACAGCTGACAGCGCTCAGTCTTTGCTGTGCCAACAATGCACAGACAGCCTGATCAATTCCGTCGTGCTGGGCATAATCATCCGCACACAGGGTAAAAGTTATCTTATTCATTGGGATGTCTGTGGAAACGGTAGGGCTGACTTAAAAATATTCAGCATGGGTGATCAAAGGAGAAATTTATTCGAAAACATTGCACAACCTTAAGCGGCGCGCCAAAGACTAGGTGCAAGCAGTGTAGCAACTGAAATAGACTAAGTAAATGAAGATCATAAGCACCGAGCAACGCCGTATTTTGCTCGCGCAGTAGTTGGTGCAGAGGTCTCCAGGCGGTAAAGAGATCTTTTTTTCGTGGTATAAATTTCAAATAAGCGGCAAAAAAAATCCGGCTCACCCCATTATGAATAAATTTGTCCGAATTTTGTGTAAGTTGGAAAAAGCGGTTGGTTAGTTTGTCCGATCGTAAGTTTGATTTTGATTAGGGCTTCCCACCAAGCAAGACGCGGGCACTCTGTAGATTGCAAAAGCGTTTTTTGGAGGTAGGAGCATGCAATCTATTTTAAAAAATGGCAATGGTTTGAAAGCCGTTGTCAGCTGGAAGGGGTATGCCAATTGGAAAGCTGGAAATCCTGTGCCCCGCCTGTAGCGTTTTCCCGCAATGGGAAAAATATTAAACTGAGAAATATTAAGAGAATCTAAGTAGCTATCAAAGCTAACACCTGGTCAACTTTTTTCACCCGGTTTAAGACCGATGCGGCTGTTGTCAGCGTCTTCTGCAATTAAATATAAGGGACGTTGTTTTACTTCATCATAAATTCGTCCTAAATACTCGCCAAGAATGCCAATGGAAAGTAACTGTACGCCAGAAAAGAACATCAGCCCAACGGTAAGCGTTGACCATCCCGGTACTGTTTTTCCGATGACCACCGTGTCAATTGCGACGTACGCAGCGTATATCACTGAAGTCAACGAAATTGCCGCGCCAATACCGCTCCAAATCCGGAGGGGCAATGTCGTGAAAGCAGTTACGCCGGTTATGGCAAGATTTTTCAAGGCAGAAAAATCAAACGAGGAGCTGCCGGAGGGACGATCTAAGGGGATAAAGGGAAGGGCGACACTTTTAAATCCAACCCATGCATATAAACCTTTCATAAATCGATTGCGTTCAGGCAGGCTTTTTAAGGCATTAACCACCCGACGGTCCAGCAGCCGAAAGTCACCCGCATTGCGCGGAATGGTAAAGCGCGAGTCACCTTCTAACAAACGATAGAGTAAATGGGTACCCAGTCGTTTTAACATCGATTCGTGATCACGATTGGCGATAACGCCGAATACCATATCGTACCCGCTGCGCCATAAAGCCACCATTTCCGGCAACAAACTGAGTGGATGTTGGTAGTCTCCATCGATCAAAATAACCGCATCCCCGCGCGCATAGTCCAGCCCCGCTGAGAGCGCGGCCTCTTTACCAAAATTACGTGACAGAGCCAGATAACGCGCGGAACAATCGGCTAATATTGGTTTTATGAGCGCGGCCGTTTGGTCGGTACTACCGTCATCAATAATCAAAATTTCAAAATAAGGAGTGATTCCATTTAGGCAGGCTGCCAAATCGCACACAAAAGACGCGAGATGTGCTGCTTCATTATAAGCGGGCACCACGCAGGTTAAGCGGAACAGATCAGAAGTGGTGAGGGGATCAGTCATTAATTTAGCACAGTTGGTTTTAAAATCGACTGTTGAATAAGTCGTTATTGTACCAAAGACAGTCTATATTGATGATAACACTGCACAATCTTGTTATATTTCTGAACCTCAATCACAAGTGGGCTTCCGTCTTCTTCATGCCAAAACGTAGATTGAGCCCATACTTGAAAGCTTTTGAGAACAATCCGACACAAATAAGTTTGGAATTGTGGGGGTGTCCTGAATTTTGTGTAAACGGTGTTTGAGTTAACGGTGAGGCATACGGTCACCGAACTGGATTGTAAATCGATTTAATGCGGCTTTCCAG